>JAWWCG010000636.1:0-2765 GCA_033720555.1 Kiloniellales bacterium
CGTCGTGGGTTTGCGGCGGTCATCCGTCATCTCAACACCTCCATCGTGTCATCGTCATGTTGCCTCGGTCGTGGGAGCTCCCGCTGCGAGAGGTCCTACACATCCGGCATTACTTTAGAACTATTCTAAGTAAAAGCACTTTAGAGCGGTTCTAAATTAACTTCAATGGCCAAAGCTTGATGCGCTGCGATTTCATTCGCGCGGCTCTCTCCCGTAGCCGCCAGGTCCTTGGCCCGCCACGGGCGGGACCCGGGCCCTTGGTGGATGAGCAACGACCGCAAGACCGCGCCGGTTCCGACCGGTCTTCGGGAGGTGCGATTTGCCGGGTCTCGATGGGCGGGCGGCGGATTTCGGCTGGCAAGTTGGTCCTCGATGCATGCTCTCCTCACGCTTTCGGGCGCACACTCTCGAACGGTTCCGCTCTCCTTGGACCATTCGGTCCAAAGAGCACTGTCCGCTGTCGATGTAAGTTATTGGAAAGCCTGGTGGGCGCGGCTGGGATTGAACCAGCGACCCCCGCCGTGTGAAGACGGTGCTCTCCCGCTGAGCTACGCGCCCGGAGGTCTCGAGAAGGCGCACCCTTTAGGCTAGGCGGCGAAGGCTGTCAAGGCGGCGATGGCCGGGTCGGCGGGCCGGCTGCGGCGCGGCGCGCGCTATCCTCCGCGCTATCCTCCGCGTTGTCCTCTGCGGGCCACTGCACCGCCCCCTGTGGCACCCCCTGTGGCGCCCCCTGTGGCGCGCCGCCTGTGCCGCCGCCTGTGCCGTACCATGGCGGGCAGGGCGCCCGCCCGATGGAGGAGAGGCGGCGCCGATCAGGCTCTGGCCGGTCGCCCCGGCCTCCGCGGCCGGCTTTTCGGGCGCGACCCGGCGCAGGACGTTTTCCTTTGATATCAAGCCGTTGGGTGTTAGGGGTCGGCGCTGCTCAAGGCTTCCGGCCGCCGTCCAAGCGCCGCGGCTGCCACAAATTCGCCGTTAACCCTTAACACCATGGAGGTGTGCTTTAATCCGGGCGAAGGAGCAGCGTCGCCAAGGCGATAGTCCCGCCGATCCGGACGGAAACCGGAGAACGGTCCCGCGGGACGGACCCACGCCCGAGCGAACCCGAGCGAACCCGAGCGAACGAGGAATTTTGCGCCGCCATGAGCGAGACTGGGAGCGAAACGGGACTTGCCGTCGTGGTTCTGGCCGCCGGGCGCGGCACCCGAATGAAGTCGGATCTGCCGAAGGTGCTGCACCGCATCGGCGGGCAGCCCATGCTCCGCCTGGTCCTCGACGCCGTGCGGGCCTTGCGGCCGGACAAGACCGTCGTCGTGGTCGGCCCGAACATGCCGGCGGTCGAGGCGATCGCGGCGCCCAACCCGACCGTCGTCCAGGATCCGCCGCTCGGCACCGGCCACGCGGTCATGCAGGCCGCGGGCGCGCTCGACGGCTATCACGGCGTCACCGGCCGAGGCGACGTGCTGGTGGTCTTCGGCGATACGCCGCTGCTCGGCACCGAGACCATGGCCCGGATGCTGGAGCTTCGCCGCAACGGCGAAAACGCGCCGAGCCTCGTCTGTCTCGGGTTTCGCCCGGATGACCCGGGCCAGTACGGCCGTTTGATCCTGGACGAATCCGGCCGGGTGCAGCGCATTGTGGAATTCGCCGACGCCAGCCCGACGGAACGCGAGATCGGCCTCTGCAACGGCGGCGTGCTGCTGGCCGACGCGCCGCTCCTCTTCGCGCTGCTCGGCCGTTGCGGCCAGGACAACGCCAAGGGGGAGATCTATCTGACCGACGTCTTCGATCTGGCCTACCACATGGGGCTCGACGGACGAACCGTCGAGGCCGAACCGAACGAGGTCCTGGGGGTGAACTCGCGCGCCGATCAGGCGGCGGTCGAGGCGGTGTTCCAGAGTCGCCTGCGAGCCCGGGCGATGGCCGAGGGCGCGAGCCTGGTCGACCCCTCGACGGTCTGGCTGGCGGCCGACACCGAGTTCGGCCGTGACGTGACCATCGAGCCGCATGTCTTCATCGCAGCGGGCGTGCGCTTGGGCGACGGCTGTACCGTGCGGGCCTTCAGCCATCTGGAGGGAGTCTCGGTCGAGGCGGGCGCGTCGGTCGGGCCGTTCGCCCGGATCCGGCCGCACACCGTGATCGGCGCCGGCGCCAAGGTCGGCAATTTCGTCGAGGTGAAGAACGCCACCCTGGGGGCCGGCGCCAAAGCCAATCATCTGAGCTACATCGGCGACACGGAGGTCGGCGAGGCGGCCAACATCGGCGCCGGCACGATCACCGCCAACTACGACGGATTCGAGAAGCACCGCACCCGGATCGGCGCCGGCGCCTCGATCGGGTCTAACTGCGTCTTGGTGGCGCCGGTCTCGATCGGCGACGGCGCCATGGTCGGGGCCTCCAGCGCGATCACCAAGGACGTGCCGCCCGACGCGCTGGCCCTTGAGCGCTGCGAGCAAAAGGAGTTCGCCGGCGGCGCCCGGCGGTTCCGCGCCCGGCGGGGCGGGGCGTCGAACGGCGAGCCGGCGGCGGACGCCGACGTCGGCGACGTCGGCGAAGACCAGAGCGAGGCCTGAGTCATGTGCGGCATCATCGGAATTCTCGGCAAGGCGCCGGTCGCGCCTTTGCTGCTGGACGCGCTGCGGCGACTGGAATACCGCGGCTACGATTCGGCCGGCGTGGCGACCCTGGTGAACGGCCGGATCGAACGCCGCCGCGCCGAGGGCAAGCTCAAGAACCTCGAGGCCCTGCTCGCGGCCGAGCCGGTCGAG
>JAWWCG010000637.1:0-2763 GCA_033720555.1 Kiloniellales bacterium
GGGGCTGATTTCCTGAATCCCCGGCCGGCGGCGCCCGATATTCGCGCCGGATTCTTGTCGGCGGCCGGTTATCCCCCCGGTTGCGCCCGCCGTTAACCCATGGCGCCGTTGACCAGGGCGTGGTCCTCCAGCGAGGCCAGATCGCTCAGGGTGCCGTTCACGTCGGTGATCATCACCGTCGTGCCGCTGTTCAGAACCAGGCTATCGACGGCGCCGGCGCCGCCGCCGTCGACGAAATCGTCGACCACGTCCTCGAGGCTGAGGGTCCCCGAGGCGTCGGTGTCGCTGACGTTGACGAACGCCAGCCGGTCGCCCTCCGCGGTCGAGAAATCGAGGATCTCGTCGTCGCCCTCGTCGGCGGCGAGGGTGTAGACGAAGGTGTCGGCCCCGGTGCCGCCGGTGAGGCTGTCGTCGCCGCCCTGGCCGAGGATCACGTCGTTGCCGGGGCCGGCGTCGATGCTGTCGCCCTCGCCCCGGCCGAGGCCGATCAGCTCCGAGCGGTTGGCCGCGTTGCGCAGGTAGCCGAGGGTGTCGCCGCGGTCCCAGCCCGGGCTGACCGGGCTCTCGCCCGCCTCGAGCGCCTCGAAGGCGAACCAGCCGGCGCCCGCCGGCAGTCCGAGGCCCTGGGCCGCCGCCAGGGAATCGGTGTCGGGAACGTCGCCGAACAGGATGTCGCTTCCCTCCCGACCGCTGATCTCGTCCGCGCCAACGCCGAAGTCCTCGATCAGGAAGTTGTCGGGTACCGCGCTCGGGTCGCCGAGATTGACGATCTGAGCCTCGCCGACTTGCGGCGGACCCGGGTCCACCGTTTCGGTGTTGTCGAGGAGATCAAGGCTCTCCTCGCGGGCGTTGCCCATGCCGATCGCGTTCAGGAGGACTTGGTCGTCGCCCGACAGCGTTCCGTCGTCGCGATCGAGCAAGTCCGTAACGGCGGCGATCGCTTGTTGCAGCGCGACCGCACTGAAGGCGCCGCCGCTGCCGGCGACGTCGCCATCGTCGTCCAGCCAGCGGTTCGGGTCGCCGTCGGTGAGGAAGAAGGCGACGTTGCGAAATCCCTCGTTCGCGGCGACCTGATCCAGATACCACTCCTGCGTCGCGGCGAGCGGCGCTTCGTAGTTGGTCGCGCCTGCCGCCTCGCCGTCGAGGGCCATGATGTCGGCGACGATCTCGTCCACGTTGGCCGGCGTGAGCTCGCCGACGAACAGCGGTTCGTCGGCGTCCGTCGAAAACGTCTGGATGAAAAGATTGACCACCGAGCCGCGCGCGGCCAACTGCGGCAGGATCTCTTCCAGGGCGTCTTGCACCACGTCGAGGCGGGTCACGCCGGGCGCCGGATTGTTGTCCGGATCCACCATGCTGCCGGAGATGTCCAGGATGACGGCGACATTGAGGTCGTCGAACTCCGAGCCGCCCGGATCGCCGATCAGCGCATCGGAGGTGCTGGCGCCCAGGACCGGGCCGCTGTCGCTCTCGTTCGGGTTGGCCACCGTGTGCAACGCCTGCTGATCCTCCTGATCGTCGGCGTCGCTGCCGACCACCAGCAGGCCGGGGGTGTCGTCCTCGAGCAGGAGATCGTCTTCCAGATCGGGGTCCAGCGAGGGGAAGCTCAGGCTTTGCGGCGGCAGCCCGCCCTGGGCCTCCAGCAGGCCGTCGAGCTCGCCGAAGTCGTCGTTGTACTCGCTCACGCCGGTGCCGACGGCGGCCGGTCGCGCGGCGGCCGCGGTCTCCAGCGTCGGCTGCTCGCCGGCCAGCGCCTGGGCCTGGCGCACCACCAGGCCGGCGCCGAACTGCGACTCGCCGACCATGAACTGCGGCGCGCCGTCGCTCTCGGCCGCTTGGACCATGTCGGTGAAGACGATCCGCGACTCCTCGGCCGTGCCGGCGTCGAACACCAGCACCAAATCGAGATCGCCGTCGCCGTCGGCGTCCATCACGCGCACCTCGGCCTGGCGCGGGTCGAACTGGAGGTCGTAGACGCGGCCGGCGGCCGCCGGCAGCACGATGTCCTGGCCGGGGGGCGGCTCGCTCACCGGGACGACCGTCTGGGTGGCGGTCTGGGTGGCGGCCGTCTCGCCGGACGCCTGGGCCACCTGAACGGCGCTCGCGCGCGTGGGGGTATCGGCCATGATTCTACGCTCCTCAGAATGCCTCGCGGGCGGGCCCCTTCGCCGGCCCTCCCGAATGGTTAACGAATATGGCTAACGATAGTTCATCAAAATAGTTAACAAATAGAGTTAACAGAATGGTTAATCGTAAGGGTGCGCCCGCGCGCCGCGAAGGTCAACCGCCGCCGCGACCGCCGCCGTGGCCGCCGTCGTGGCCGCCGGATCACCGCGCGCGATGGCCGTCTCCGCCGGCTGAGAGGGCAGCTATCGGGCGAAGGCTGCTTCGCGCGGGCGGTCCGCCTGCAAAAAAAAGAGCGGGAGCCGAGGCTCCCGCTCGCGTTGTCGTGGCTGATTCGCGGCCGGTTCGCCGCCGACTCGTGGCCGATTCGTGGCCGGCAGGGCGCTTAGAAATCCATGTCGCCCATGCCGCCCATGCCGCCGGGTCCGCCGCCGGGAGCGGGGCTTTCCTTCTTCGGCTTCTCGGCCACCATGGCCTCGGTGGTGACCAGGATGCCGGCGACGGAGGCCGCGTCCTGGAGGGCGGTGCGCACCACCTTAGTCGGGTCGATGATGCCGGCCTTGAACATGTCGGCGTATTGGCCGGTCTGGGCGTCGAAGCTGCGATTGCGCTCGACCTTGTCGGTCAGCTTGCCGGCGA
>JAWWCG010000638.1:0-2763 GCA_033720555.1 Kiloniellales bacterium
CCGACCGTTCAGCCTGAGCGCGACCGCGCTCGCGGTGAGCGGCCGGGTGCCGGTCGCCTAAGCGCTTCTAGAGCAGTCCCCGATCAGATTGAACCACGCTGACGGTGCGATTTTGACCAGACGTTAGGAGCGAGGACGATGGACATGCCGATGCATATTCGAGGACGAGCGACGCGACGTCCGGTCAAAAGCGCCCGTCCCTTAGGGGTTGGCCTGGGCTGGCGCTCCGCGTCGTTGCGGCGCTCGCCCGATGTCCCGGCATCGCGCTTCGCCCCGCGCCTAGCGGCCCATCCAGCCCAGAGCCAACAGCGCTGATTCAATCTGATCGGGGCCTGCTCTAGGCAAAGCCTTCAGCCAAAGCCTCCAGCGAAAGCCTGCACCGCCGTGGATGCCGATGCCGGGGCCGAAGTCGGTCCCGGCTCGGGCGCCGCGCGCGACGATCACTTTTTCCTGAGATTGTTTCTTTGACGGCCGCGCCGCGCCGGGGACGGCGGCGAGCTCGACGTCAGCCCGGGTCCCGCCGGCTGGATTTCTGGTCGGCAAGCAGCCGCGCCAGCACGCGCTGGCGGTAAACCGCCCAGGCGCCATGACAGGCGCATTCGGCCGCCTTTTCAGCCTCGTAGCCCGCGCTCATCAGCCGACGGGCCTCGGCCAAGGCGGAACTAAAGACGATATCGTCGAGCATAGACATGACGAGGTCTAATGCCAAAACAAGAAGAACAATCTTTTAATTTATTCATTTGAAAATTAAACTGGAAAAATCCAGAACAAAATAAAATAATAACCTTCGAATATTTTGCCATACATTTACACCTTCACCCTTCATTAAATCGAGTGATCGAACCTCTCTCTCGAAACATGCCGCCATTTTGACTGAGGCTCTTGGCGCGAAGACTTGCGCGGAGGGGTAAAGACTATGCGAGGCTTGCTTTTGGAGTGCGCAGATCGGGTCAGGCGCTGCGATCTGCTCGGCCGCGGCCGGGACTTCCGCAAGGACGGCTCGGGCGCGGTCCTGATCTACACCGGCTTTTCCGTTGCCGTCCTCTTAGGGTTCGGCGGTTTGGCGGTGGACGCCGGCATGTGGTACGCGACCAAGCGCTCGGCCCAGTCGGCGGCCGACGCGGCGGCTCTTACCGGCGCCCTCGAGGTAGCGCGCGGCAGCGACGCCACCACGGTCGAGGCCATGGCCAAGGCGGACGCGGAGCGGAATGGCTACGCCGCCGCCAGCGGCGCCACCGTGACCATCAACAACCCGCCCACCTCGGGCCCCTCCGCCGGCGTTTCCGGCGCGGTCGAGGCCATCGTCGAGCAGCCGGTGCCCAGTTTCCTGAGCTCCGTCCTGTTCAGCCAGCAGGTCACCGTCGCGGCCCGCGCCGTGGCGCGCAGCTTCATCGCCGAGAGCTGTGTCTACGTGATGGATCCGACGGCGGACTCCGCACTTCACGTCCCGGGAACAGCGCAAGTCGACATGGACTGCGGCGCCCAGGTGAACTCGGTCAGTCCGAGCGCTATCGATCAGGATGGCTCGGCCTGCATGACGGCGACCCAAATGGCGACCTCGGGCGGGGCCGATGGCGATTGCCTGGATCCGCAGCCCGAGGAGGACATGCCGGCGGCCGAGGACCCGTTCTCCTATCTCTCCGCGCCCGGCGTCGCCTCCGACGCCTGCGTCGACACGGACGTGGTCGAGGTGACCACCCCGGGTACGACGATCGCGCCCGGCAACTACTGCGGCGGCCTGGTGATCGAGGCGGACGCGACCTTCCTGCCCGGCGATTACGCGGTTGGCGGCGTTGGCCTGCAAATCCAGGGCAACTCCGCGGTCGACGGCGACGAGGTCATGTTCTATTTCCCGCCCGACACGACCGGCGAAGATCCGCCCGGCCCGACGCCGCCGCGCTCGCTCTATATCGCCGGCACCACCGAGGTCGACCTCAGCGCGCCGACCTCCGGCGACTACAACAGCATCCTCTTCTACCACGACCAGAACTGCGATCCGGACCTCCAACTGGTGCTGCAAGGCGGTGCCGACATGGAGCTGGAAGGCGTCATCTACGCCAAGAACAACCACATGCGCTTCGCCGGCGGCTCCGGCGGCATCGACGGCTGGACCGTGCTTGCGGTCGACACCCTGGAGTTCACGGGCAACACCAACATCAGCGGCTCGAATCCGCCGGGCAACCTGCCGCTCGCCCTGCTCAGGCCGACGCTGGTGGAATAGGAGCGAACCATGCGCGACCTCTTGCCCAGGCCCGCGGGCCGCTCGCCCCGGACTCTGTCGCTTGCGACGCCGGCACGCCGGCTCGCCCCCTTCGGCCGCTCGGCGGGCGGCAACATCAGCGTCGAGTTCGCGCTGGTGCTGCCGTTTCTGATACTGCTGATCCTCGGTGCGACCGATTTCGGGCGAGGCTTCGTCGAGAAACTGCGCTTGAACAATGCCGCGCGCGCCGGCGCGCAATATGCGCTCGCCAATCACAACAAAGAGACCGCCGCCCTCTATGCCGGGGTGGAGCAGAGCGCCCAGGACGACGCCGAAGACCTCGACCAGATCCTCGATGTGGATCCCAACATCTATTGCAAATGCCTGGACGGCACCGAGCTGGCCTGTGGCCAGCCGTGCAGCGGCGGCGAGGTGCCCATGCGCTATATCGAGGTCGACGTCAGCGGGCCCTTCGAGTTCCTGTTCGACTACCCCACGACGACCGGGTCGATGACCCTCAGCGGCCACGCCGAGCTGCGGCTGCGCTGAGCCCGCGGCCATCC
>JAWWCG010000639.1:0-2760 GCA_033720555.1 Kiloniellales bacterium
GGCAGGCCGAGCGTGATCGCCGTGCCGATGAACATGCCCGCCCCGTCGACCAGGGCGATCAGCAGGCTGCCGGAGACCTGCACGGCGGCCACCATGATCATCAGGCTCAAAGCCAGGCACGCCGTCGCCGCGGACAGGGTCGCTGCCCCGGTTCCAATGGACAGCCCCGAGAGAAACAGCGGCAAGGGCACCAGCAGCATGAACAGCACGCCGCCCGGCACGCTGAGCGCGGTCAGCAGCGGCAGTGCGCTGGCCAGTCCGTAGAGCAGCGCCAGACCTGTGCCTTTGCTCATGATGCACCGCTCTTCGACTCCGCGGGACGTTCGCGCTGCTGGCGCCGCCGCGGGCCCCCCGGCGACGCGGGCCCGGCGCTACTTGAGGATATAGGGCAGCAGGGCGAGGAAGCGGGCGCGCTTGATCGCCCTGGCCAGCTCGCGCTGCTTCTTGGAGGAGACCGCCGTGATCCGGCTCGGCACGATCTTGCCGCGCTCCGAGACGAAGCGTTGCAGCAGCTTGACGTCCTTGAAGTCGATCTTCGGCGCGTTGGGGCCGCTGAACGGGCAGCTCTTGCGACGGCGAAAAAACGGCCGGCGCACCGTCGCGCCCTTGCTGACGACGCGTACCGTCATTCTTCGTTTTCCTTCTCGCTCCTGTCGCTCCTCGGGCGCCGATCGGACTTGCGGTCGCCGTCGCCGGCATCGCCGCCGCCGCCGCCCTCGAATTTCCGGGGCCCGCCCCGGTCGCCCCGATCGCCTCTATCGCCGCGGTCGCCCCTATCACCGCGATCGCCCCTATCGCCGCGATCGCCCCGGTCGCGCCCGCCGCGATCGAAGCCGCCGCGCCGGCCGCCGCGCCCGGAATCTCGGCTGCCGCGGCTGCGCAGAACGATCGAGTCCTCGCTCTCCAGCTCGTCGACCCGCACCGTCAGGTAGCGGATCACGTCCTCGTTGAGCCGCATGTTGCGCTCCATCTCCAGCACCGCGTCCGACGGGCTGTCGATGTTCATCAGGACGTAATGTCCCTTGCGATTCTTCTTGATCTTGTAGGCGAGGTTCCGCAGGCCCCAGAATTCCTTCTTGGTGACCTGGCCGCCGCCGTCCTGGATGATCTTGACCAGGGAGTCGGCGAGCTGATCGACCTGGCTCCCGGATATGTCTTGGCGTGCGATGAACACGCTCTCGTAGTAGGGCATCTCGTTCGTCACTCCTCACGGCTTTTCCTGGACCGGCGCCGGACGGTCCGGCGGTCCGGTCCTAGCCGGCGCCATTCGTTTCAACGTTCGGTGCCGGCAAGGAGCAGGTGTCGCGCGCCGCCAAGGGCGCGAGGCGCGCGACTATACATCATGATCCGCCCCATGCAAGAGCCGCGCGAGACCCGCGTGAGGCCCGCTCAGGGCTCGGCGCGAGACCCGCTCAAGACCCCGGCGCAAGACCCGCTCAAGACTCCGGCGCCGCCGCCGCCTTGACAGGCGCACGGGGTCGGCTATCTCTGGGCGCCGGGCCGCGCTGGCGTGCCCGCGGCTTTCGAGGGGGAGGGGGGATGGCCCGCGCGTTCGTGTTTCCCGGACAGGGGTCCCAGGCGGTCGGTATGGGCCGTGAGCTGGCCGAGGCTTTTGCGCCGGCGCGCTACGTTTTCGAAGAGGTCGACGAGGCGCTGAAGCAAAAGCTGTCCCGGCTCATGTTCGAGGGGCCGGAGGACGAGCTGATGCTGACCGAGAACGCCCAGCCGGCGCTGATGGCCGTCAGCCTCGCCGCGATGCGGACCCTGGAGCAGGACGGCGGCGTCGCGCTGGCCGACTGCGCCGCCTTCGTGGCCGGCCATTCGCTGGGCGAATACTCGGCCCTCGCCGCCGCGGGCAGCTTCGAGATCGCCGAGGCGGCGCGCCTGCTGCGCCGGCGCGGCGCCGCCATGCAGGAGGCGGTGCCGGTCGGCGAGGGGGCGATGGCGGCGCTGCTCGGCCTCAATCGCGCCGACGCCGAGGCGGTCGCCGAGGCGGCGGCAGGCGGCGAGGTCTGCGCCGCCGCCAACGACAACGCCCCCGGTCAGGTGGTGGTGAGCGGCCACAAGGCGGCGGTCGAACGGGCGGTGGCGCTCGCCGCCGAGCGCGGCGCCCGGCGCAGCATCATGCTGCCGGTCTCGGCGCCGTTCCATTGCCCGCTCATGGCCCCGGCGGCCGACGTCATGGCCGAGGCCCTGGCCGAGGTGACGCTGCAGCCGCCGCGGGTGCCGGTGGTGCCCAACGTGACCGCCGAGCCGACCAGCGAGCCGGAGGCCCTGCGCCGGCTGCTGGTGCAGCAGGTGACGGCGCTGGTGCGCTGGCGGGAATCGGTGCTGGCCATGCGCGAGCGCGGCGTCGACACCCTGGTCGAGATCGGCGCCGGCAAGGTCTTGTGCGGCCTGGCGCGCCGCATCGACCGGGACCTCGTCGCCGTGCCGGTGGGCACGCCGGGCGAGCTCGAGGCCCTGGTCAAGACGCTCTGAGGCCAAACGCGAGGAAAGGGGCGAGGCCATGTTCAACCTGGAAGGAAAGTCGGCCCTGGTGACCGGCGCCTCCGGCGGCATCGGCGGCGCGATCGCCGAGGCGCTGCACGCCCGCGGCGCCGCCGTCGCGCTCTCGGGCACCCGCCGGGAGGCGCTCGACGCGCTCGCCGGCGCGCTCGGCGAGCGGGCGGTCGTGGTGCCGTGCGACCTCGCGGATCCAGCCGCCGCGGCCGGCCTGGTCGGCGAGGCCGAGGCGGCGCTCGGCGCCGGTCTCGAAGA
>JAWWCG010000640.1:0-2754 GCA_033720555.1 Kiloniellales bacterium
CACCAGGGCCAGGGCCTCCGCCGGACCCGCGGCGGCGTAGATCAGGCCGCGCGGGATCCCGGCCTTGCCGCAGGCCGCGAGGATCTGCTCGACGCTCCCTGGGTCGCCGTCCTCGGCCAGGAGGACGGCGTTGCCGACCGCCATGGCCAGCGCCGCCTGCACCGCCAGGGCGCTATCGGCCCCGCGCCGCGACTCCTCGCCGCCGCCGCCGCCTCCGAGACACAGCACGACCCCGCGGCCGTGCAGCAGAAGCAGGTTCTGCTCGCCGGTCGGGCCCTTGAGCTCGACCGACGGCGGGCCGAGGGCCTCGACCCGCCGCAAGGCGTCGCGAACGGCTTCGCCCATCTCCGGCGCCAGGGCCGCCGCCACCGCCTCGAGCTTCGCCATGCGGTTGGCCCGCGCGTCCCAGGCGAGCTGAGCCAGGCGCGCCCGGCGCGCCCAGGTCCGCAGCTCGGACTCCGGCGCCGGCTGCGTCTCGCCTCCAGGCGAGGCCGCGTCGCACGGCGTCGCGCCCGGCATGTCGGCCGACTTGGCGACCGACTTGGCGGCCGGCTCGCCGGGCTCGGTGAAGCGGTGCAGGTAGTGCGGGCCGCCGGCCTTTGGGCCGGTGCCGGAAAGCCCTTCCCCGCCGAACGGCTGGACGCCGACGACCGCGCCGATCTGGTTGCGGTTGACGTAGATGTTGCCGACCCGGGCGCGGGCGCAGACCCGGTCGACGCGCTCGCCGACCCGGCTGTGGATGCCCAGGGTGAGGCCGTAGCCGCTCGCGTTGATGCGGTCGACCACGCCGTCCAGGTCGTGCGACGCGAAGCGGCAGACGTGAAGGATCGGCCCGAAGATCTCCCGTTTCAGCTCTTCGAAGGCCTCGAGCCGATAGGCGGCGGGGCTGACGAAGATCCCCTTGGCCGCGGCCTCCGGCAGCGGCACCCGGAACAGGCGCCGGCCCTGGGCGTCGAGCGCCTCGCAGTGGGCCAGGATGGTGGCCTGGGCGTCGTGGTCGATCACCGGGCCCACGTCGGTGGCCGGGTCCCAGGCGTTGCCGATTTGGAGCTCGTGGGCGGCGCCTTCGAGCATCTCGAGCAGGGTGTCCTCGATCTCCTCCTGGACCATCAGAACCCGCAGGGCCGAGCAGCGCTGGCCGGCGCTCTGGAAGGCCGAGGCGACGATGTCGCGCACCGCCTGCTCGGGCAGGGCCGTCGAATCGACGATCATGGCGTTGATGCCGCCGGTCTCGGCGATCAGGGGCGCGCGCGGTCCGGCGTGGCGCGCGAGCGCCCGGTCGATCGCCAGCGCCGTCTCGTTGGACCCGGTGAAACAGACGCCGCGCACCCGCGGGTCGGAGGTCAGGGCCGCGCCGACCGTGGCGCCGTCGCCGGGCAGCAGCATGAGAACGTCCTCGGGGACGCCGGCCTCGTGCAGGAGCGCGACCGCCCGGGCGGCCATCAAGGGGGTCTGCTCGGCCGGCTTCGCCAGGACCGCATTGCCCGCCACCAGGGCCGCCGTGACTTGGCCGGTGAAGATCGCCAGCGGGAAGTTCCACGGCGAGATGCACACGAAGGGGCCGAGCCCGCGGCGCCCGCCGTCGCCCAGGACCCGGCGGGCCTCGGCCGCGTAGTAGCGGCAAAAGTCGACCGCCTCGCGCACCTCCAGGACACCGTCGAGGCGCGTCTTGCCGGCCTCTCGCGACGCGATCGCGATCAGCTCCGCCATATGCGCCTCGTAGAGGTCGGCCGCGCGCTCGACCAGCGCGGCGCGCTCCGCCACCGGGCGGTCCCGCCAGGCGGCGAAGGCCCGTTCGGCCCGCGCCATGGCGGCATCGACTCCCGATTCGTCGGCCTCGGCCACCTCGCCGACCACGTCCTGGCGGTCGACCGGGCTGATCACCGGCCGCGCCGCGCCGTCGCCCAGCGTCGGGGCGGCGGACCACTGGGCCCGCTTGAAGGGCTGCATCGCCCGGTCGAGCTCTCCGGCCATCACCGGATTGTTGAGGTTGACGCCCTCGGAGTTGCGGCGGCGCGCGCCGAACATATCGGGCGGCAGGGCGATGCGCGGACTGGCCGGCTCCGCGAGATCAGCGACCAGCGCCACGGGATCGGCGACGATGCTGGCCGCCGGCACGGCCTCGTTCAGCAGTTGATGCACGAAGGAGGAGTTGGCGCCGTTCTCCAGCAGGCGGCGCACGAGATAGGCCAGGAGGTCCTTGTGCACCCCCACCGGCGCGTAGATCCGGCAGCGCCGGCCGCCTTTCTTCCGCAGCAGGTCGTGCAGCGCCTCGCCCATGCCGTGCAGCCGCTGGAACTCGAAGCCGTCGAACTCGCCCGCCATCTCGAGGATCGCGCAGGCGGTGTGGGCGTTGTGGGTGGCGAACTGGGGATAGATCCGATCCGCCTGGTCGAACAGCTTTTCAGCGCACCTGAGGTAGGAGACGTCGGTCGAGGCCTTGCGGGTGAACACCGGGTAGTTGGGCAGGCCCAGCACCTGCGCGTTCTTGATCTCCTGGTCCCAATAGGCGCCCTTGACCAGGCGCACCGTGAAGCGCCGGCCCAGCTCCCCGGCCAAGGCGTAAAGCCAGTCGAGGACCGCCGGCGCCTGCTTGGAATAGGCCTGCACGACCACGCCGAAGCCGTCCCAGCCGACGAAATCGGGATTGCGCACGACCGCCTCGATCACGTCCGCCGACAGCTCCAGGCGGTCGGCTTCCTCGGCGTCGATGGTGAAACACATCCCGGCCGCGCGCGCATGCTCGGCCAGCGC
>JAWWCG010000641.1:0-2751 GCA_033720555.1 Kiloniellales bacterium
CGCGCGTCCACTGGCGCCGGCTCGAGGGCGAAGACCTCGATCTCGTCGCTGCGGCCGCGCAAGCGATGCCGGCCGAGCGGGCTCAGCCGATAGTCCGACATGAGGGCGGCGCGCACCGCGCCGGAGATCAGGACGACCACGTCTCGCGCCTCGTCGGCGAGCTGCTTGCCCGCTTCCTCCAAGCGCTGCGCCACCACCACCGGATCGCCGACCACCGTGTAGTTGATGCGGCCCGGGCTGCCGATGTTGCCGACCACGACCCGCCCGAGGTGGATGCCGATCCGCATGCGGATCTGCGGCCCGCCGCCCGCCTCCTGGGCGCGGTTGAAGGCGCGCACGCCGGCGGCGACGGCGAGCGCCGTCCGGCAGGCCCGGTCCGCCTGATCGGGAACCCGGTCCGGTGCGCCCCAGAACGCCATGACGGAATCGCCCATGTACTTGTCGACGACGCCGCCCTCGGCCTCGACGCAGTCGGCCACCATGGTGAAGTGCCGGTTGAGGAACTCGGCGGCGGCGTTCGCGGTCATCGCCTCGGAAAGCCGGCTGAAGTTGACGAGGTCGGTGAACAGCACCGCGATCTCGCGGTGGCTCGACTCGAGCGCGTCCTCGCGTTGCAGTCGGATCAGGCGGCGCACCAGGGTCCGCGGCACGTAGCGCTCGAACCAGCGCAGGCCCTCCAGCATGGCGTTGAAGGAGGTGGCGGCCTCGTTCAGTTCGTGGAAGAAGCTGCCGGGAATCGGATCCACCGCCGCCAGGTCGAGGTTGTAGATCTTTTTCGATCCCTCGGCGAGGCGCCGCACCGGGCGGGCGATCTGCCGGCCGATGTAGCCGGCGGCGATCGCCGAGAGCAGCGAGATCGCGAAACAGATGACGATCGCCCATTTCAGGCGCAGCGCCTCGGCGAGCAGGTCGCTGGACTGGAAGTAGGTGCCGACCAGCAGGGGCCGGTCGGCGTAACCGTCGAGCGCGCGGTGGAGCACGATGAAGCCCTTGTCGGCGAAGCGCACGAAGCCGACGCCCGGTCCGGCGACGATCCGCTCCTCCAGGCCCGGCTCGGCGGGCGGCTGCCACATCGAGGCGATCACCGGGTCGCCGAACGTCCGCTGCTCGGGAAACGGCTTCAGGCGGGTGCGGCCGTCGTAGCCGAAGGCCATCAGCGGATGGGCGAGCACCCAGTCCCGGCCGTAGAGGATGAAGGCGTTGGCGCCGAACTCGCTCTCCAGATCGGAGATGAACTCGGACAGCCGGGCGGCCGAGACCAGGGCCGAGACAGTGCCTAAGTAGCGGCCGCCGCCGATCACGGGCCGGTTGTAGTTGAGCAGAGCCTCGCCCAGCTCCTCGCGCCACACCGGCGGGCCCCAGAACGCCGCGCCCCCCTGCGTGGCGCGGTCGGCCAGGCGCTTCAGGTCCTCGTCGCCGCGCACCGACTGATAGAGCGGCGCCCAGTCGTCGCCCCGCCGCTCGGCGCCGACTAGCCGATAGGCCGGGTCGACGAACTGCAGCCGGACGATCTGCGGCGTGGCCGCCAAGGCGCCCAGCATCAGGCTGGTCAGCTCGTCGGTTTCTTCGGGCGCGATCTCGCCCGCGGCGATGCGCTCGGCGATGAAGTCCACCTGGTTGCGCGCGGTCTCCAGGTATTGGCGAGTCAGGTCGCGCTCCGAGGCGATCAAGAGCTCGGCCTTCTGGCGCAGCAGCTCCACCGTGTTCTGGTAGCCGCTGACCAGGCCGACGGCGAGCACGCCCACCACGGCGGTCAGCACGAAGAAGCCCAGGCCCAGGCCGAGCGCCACCGACATCGACGCGGCCCAGGCCCGCGATCCGCGAGCCCCGCCGTCGCCGTGGTCGCCGCAGTCGCCGTGGGCGTTGCGGTCGCCGTGGGCGTTGCGCGGCCTGTCCAAGTCGGTCTTGCCGGTTCCTGATGGCGCTGGCGGCACGTTCGGCTTCGCTCAAGACTCCCATGATCGCGCCGTCGTCCCGCGACGGGCGAACATGAAGGCTGCAACCATGCCCGCCGGCCGGGGGCGGATCAACCGCCGGCGACCACGGGCGATGCGGGGGCATGCGGCTTATGGGGGCGACGCGGACGGTCAGGCCGGGCCCCTGTCCAGCGCTTCGCAGACGGCGTCGGTGTCGGCGATCCAGCCGAACAGGTGGCCCTCGCCCTGGATGATGGCCAGCGTGGCCCGGTGCAGCTCCGAATCGAAGGCGGCCGTGCCGTCCGCCAGGGTAAGGCAGGTAAAGCCCCGGTCGACGGCGTCGCGCAAGGTCGAGTGGACGCAGCACTGGGAGGTGACGCCGCCGAGCACGAGATGGCTGATGCCTCGGGCGCCCAGCCGGGCCTCGAGATCCGTCCGGTAGAACGCGCTGAACCCCGGTTTGTCAATCACCGCTTCGCCGCTGGCCGGCCGCAGCTCGGCGACGATCTCCTGCCCGGCTTCGCCGCGGATCAGGAAGCGGCCCAACGGCCCCTCTCGTCCGATCCCGCCGTGCTCGGCCTTGGCGCCATGGACGTCCGACAGGTCGGGGGCGTAGCCCTCGCGGGTATGGAGGATTGTCAGGCCGGCCCGGCGCGCCGCCGTCAAGGCCCGGCGCAGCGTCGGCACGATCGTCCGCAGCGCGGTGACGTCCTCGCCGAGAACGCCGGACATGCCCTCCGGGTCGAGGAAGTCCCGCTGCATGTCGATGACCAGGAGGGCGGTTCGTCCCGCCGGCAGCCGCAGCGAGCGGCCGGCCCAACAGTCGACGCGCCAG
>JAWWCG010000642.1:0-2740 GCA_033720555.1 Kiloniellales bacterium
AGTTCACCGTGAAAAAGCCGTAAGCGGCTGATCTGGAATCGGCTTTGGCGTTGTCGAAGTAATCATTCTTGCAGGGTTTCGAGGTTTCGGCTTCGAAAGCTTGCGATTTTCTACGTGTCGGGGATTCCCGATCGGATCGATCCGTGATTCTCTGGTCGCCTCGAGGAGGGCAGCGATGCGACCGAGGAAGATGGAGAAGGACGGCTCGGGCGACCTGTTCCGGGCGCGGCTGGACCAGATCATCAACATGCGCCACGAGCTGGTGCGCCTGGCCGATGAGATCGATTGGGACTGGCTTGATGGCGAGCTGGTCGGGCTCTTCAGCGAGCATGGGCGGCCGGGAACCCCGACCCGCTACATGATCGGGTTGCTGCTACTCAAGCAGATCTATGCGCTATCGGACGAGTCGGTCTGCGAGCGCTGGGTGCACGACCCTTATTTCCAGTACTTCACCGGCGAGACTTTCTTCCAGCACGCCTTGCCACATGAGCGCTCGAGCCTGACGCACTGGCGCCAGCGCATCGGCGACAAGCTGGAGCTGCTGCTGCAGGAGAGCCTGCGGGTGGCCCACGACCTGGGGGCGCTCAAGAAGGGCGACCTGGCGCGGATTACGGTGGACACGACGGTGCAGCCCAAGAACGTGACCCATCCGACCGACGCCAAGCTGCTGCTCAAGGCCATCGAACAGCTCGGCAAGCTGGCCCGGCGGCATGGCGTGCCATTGCGCCAATCCTACGTGCGGGTCGCCAAGCGGGCCGCGGTGATGGCCGGACGCTATGCGCACGCCAAGCAGTTCAAGCGCTGCAACGGCCGGCTCCGCTTTCTGCGCACCCGCCTGGGCCGGCTGATCCGAGACATCCGGCGCAAGATCGACGGCCACGGGCCGCTGGAGGCGGCCTTCGCCGGGCCCCTGGGCAAGGCCGCCCAGATCCGCCGGCAGCGCCAGCAGCAGCGCGGGCCTAAGCTCTACTCCTGGCACGCCCCGGAGACTGAGTGCATCGGCAAAGGCAAGGCGCACAGGCCTTACGAGTTCGGCGTCAAGGTCTCGATCGCCACCACCAACCACCGCTGCAAGGGCGGCCAGTTCGTGCTCCACGCCAAGGCCCTGCCCGGCAACCCCTACGACGGCCACACCCTGACCGGGGTTGTCGAGGAGACCCAGGGCCTGACCGGCCGCGCGATCGAGCGCGCCTACGTCGACAAAGGCTACCGCGGTCACAAGGCCGAGAAGCCGTTACGGGTCTACCTCTCCGGCCAGAAGCGTGGCGTCCACGGCGCCATCAAGCGCGAGCTCCGCCGCCGCTCGGCCATCGAGGCGGTCATCGGTCACCTCAAGATCGACGGCCATCTCGCCCGCAACTTCCTCAAAGGCCGACACGGCGATCAAGCCAACGCCGTCCTCACCGCCGCCGGCTACAACTTCCGCCTGGTCCTCAAGTGGCTGAGGGCCCTCTTGCGTCGAATCTTCGATGCCCTCAAAGCGGTATTCCACGCGAACTTGGTGCTCAATCCGGCTTCTTAACGGTCAACCAATTAAGGGACCCAATTTAATTTGCTGGCCATTCCCGGCGCGGGTCACCGCACCACCCGCACTTCAAAGTGAACTCCTTCGCGTGATCACGAAGCGCCGCGCTGTGGTTGCTCCTCGCCGGCATCAAGCACCAACCCGTACCGACGTTGGCGGCCGTGATAATTGTGAATCGCCGCCTCCAGGTCCTCCTTGGTGAAGTCGGGCCAGTATTTGTCGAGAAAGATCAGCTCGCTGTAGGCCGACTGCCAAAGAAGGAAATTGCTCATCCGCCGTTCGCCCCCAGTGCGGATGATCAGGTCCGGATCGGGAAGATCCGCCGTAAAAAGGGCGGCGCTGATCTGTTGTTCGCCGATCCTCGCCGGATCGATGCGTCCAGCGGCGGCCGCCTCAGTCAGGCGGCGAGCTGCTAAGACGAACTCCCTGCGACTGCCGTAATTCAGCGCCACTGTCAGGGTCATCCGCTCGTTGCCGGCCGTGAGGCTTGAGGCGTCGGAAATCAACGCGTTGATGTCGCCCGGCAGACGCTCGTGCTCGCCGATGAACCGCAATCGGACGCCGTTTTCGTCAAGCTCGGCGACTTCGCTTCTAAGGGTGCGCCGCAACAGGCGCATTAGACCGTCCACTTCCGCAGCCGGACGTTGCCAATTCTCCGAAGAGAACGCGAAGACAGTTAGATGCTCGAGCCCCAGCTCGACCGATGCAGCCGCCGTGCGGCGCAGGGCCTCAGCGCCACGACTATGTCCCGCCAGGCGCGACAGGCCTCGCGACCGCGCCCAACGTCCATTACCGTCCATGATGATCGCGACATGCCGCGGTGGCCGGCCCGAGCTATCTCTCAATGTGAAACACACCGTGCTTTTATTCGATTTTGCACTAGGGAAAGGCCTTGAAGCCTTGAGATCAATGATCTAGATCATTGGCACTCTCTTTACCAGAGTGCTAATAACGCGCCCACGCGGGGCAACCCGTTTTGAATCTCAAAGTTCGGAAGGAAAACTTTATGAAATTCAATCCCTTACACGATCGCGTCGTAGTCCGCCGCATTGAGGAAGACGAACGGTCGGCTGGCGGCATCATCATCCCGGACACCGCTAAGGAAAAACCCATGCAAGGCGAGGTGATCGCCGTCGGCCCCGGCGGGCGGGACGAATCGGGCAAGGTGATCCCCCTCGACGTCAAGGCCGGGGACCGCATCATCTTCGGTAAGTG
>JAWWCG010000643.1:0-2734 GCA_033720555.1 Kiloniellales bacterium
CTACCAATGCCGTGTCACGACTCGTAAAACGAGAGCCACAAAATCCCCCTACCGAAACTCGATAACGAATGTCTACAGACCCTAGTCGAAGCGACAAGGGCGGGATCGATCAAAATCAAATGATGCTAAACCCGTCGATTCAACGTAAGCGTTGTTCTCAGGCCACGGCCCTGAGGTTGGCGGCGTTGGGATAGGCCCAGGGCAGAAGGTCGTCGATGCGGCTCTGGGGATGGCCGTTGACGATGCGGGCGATGACGTCGGCCAGGTAGGCGTAAGGGTCGACGTCGTTGAGCTTGCAGGTTTCGACGAGCGAGGCGATGGTCGCCCAGTGCTCGGCGCCGCCGTTGGAGCCGGCGAAGAGGGCATTCTTGCGATTGAGGGCGAGCGGCCGAATGGTCCGTTCGACGGTGTTGTTGTCGATGTCGACGCGGCCGTCGTCGAGGAACAGGCAAAGCCCGGCCCAGCGCGACAGGGCGTAGCGGATCGCCTCGGCGAGCTTGGTTTTCTGACTGATCAACGAGAGCTTCTCGCGCAGCCAGGGTTCCAGGGCCTCGATCAAGGGCTTGGTGCGTTCCTGGCGGATGGCGCGCCGTTCCTCGGCCGACCGCCCCCGGATGTCTTCTTCGATGCGATACAGCGCGGCGATGCGGCCGAGCGCTTCCGAGGCGATCGGCGCCGGGCCGCTCTGCGCCAACTCATAGAACTTCCGCCGGACATGGCTCCAGCAGAAGGCGAGCCGCACCGCACCCTTGTCGGCCAGCACCTTGTAGCCGGCGTAGCCGTCCACCTGCAGGATGCCGGCAAAGCCCGCCAGGTGGGCGATCGGCCGTTCCGCCCTGCGATCCGGAGCGTAGACATAGGCAACCCCGGGCGGATCGCTGCCGCCCCAGGGCCGGTCGTCACCGGCGTAGGCAAACAGCTGGCCGGTCTTGGTCTTGCCTCGCCCGGGATCGAGCACCGGCGCCGTCGTCTCGTCGGCGAACAGCCGGTCCGAGCCCTTCAGCCGTTGCAGCAGCCGTTCATGCACCGGCCGCAACAAGAAGGCAGCGCGGCCGACCCAGTCGGCCAACGTCGATCTGTCCAGGGCGACGCCCTGGCGGGCATAGATCTGGGCCTGCCGGTACAACGGAAGATGGTCGGCGTACTTGGCGACCAGCACCTGCGCCACGGTGGCTTCGGTGGGCAGGCCGCCCTCGATCAGACGGGCCGGCGCCGCAGCCTGCACCACCACGTCCTGGCAGGTCCGGCAGCCGTATCTCGGTCGGCGCACCACCAGCACCCGGAACTGGGCGGGGATGATGTCGAGGCGTTCCGAGACATCCTCGCCGATCCGGTGCAAGGCGCCGTCACAGCAGGGACAGACCGGGCTCTCGATATCGACCACCGTCTCGACCCGCGCCAGATGGGCCGGCAGGGCTCCGCGATTGCGCCGCCGATGGGCGGCGTCTCTGCGCTTCTCCGGAGCCTTCCCTTCGGCCTCGACTTGGCCGGCGGCCTCCACCTGCTCGACATCCTCGAGCGCCAGCTGGAGTTGCTCCAGCGGCAGGCTCTCGGCCCGTCGCCCGAAGCGGTGTCGTTGCATCTCCCTGATGATCTGGCGCAGTCGCTCGCTCTCCGCCCGTTCGGCGAGCAGCATCGCCTTGAGCAGGTCGGGATCGTCGGGAAGAGGCGGGTTCGGATCTGTCACGAGACAGATTGAATCATGAATTCCAATGACTTGCGAGAGATTTTAGCGCCCGGAAGGCGCTTTTCTTCAGCCCGTCGCAACCGGCCGCGCGGGCCGTCGCAGCGCATGAACACGGCGCCAGTCCAACCCCTCGAACAGGGCCTGGAACTGCGCCGCCGACAGCCGCATCACCCCATCCTCGATCTTCGGCCAGCGGAACTGGCTATCCTCCAGGCGCTTTGCGATCAGGACCATGCCGCTGCCGTCCCAGAAGATCAGCTTCACGCGGTCCGCCCGCTTGGCGCGAAAGACGTAAACCACGCCCGAGAAGGGATCGGCCTGCATGCCTTCCCGCACCACCGCCGCCAGGCCTTCCGCTCCCTTGCGGAAGTCAACCGGCTTCGTCGCCACCAGCACCCGCACCTGACCCGCCGGGCCGATCATTCCTTCAAGGCCCTGACAATCGCCGCCACCGTGGCCGCGTCGGCACCGTCGGTGACCCGCACCACCACGCCGGCGATCTCCAGCTCGATCGCCGCCCTGGCGCTCCTCCGGCGGTCCCGTCTGGGCGCAGTCGGCGGCGCCGGCTCCAACACCGCCGGCACGAACGGCGCCGCGGCTTCCATTCCGGCCTGCCGCGCCAGACGTCGCCAGGTGAACAACTGCTGCGGCGCCAGGCCGTGGCGACGCCCCACCGCGCAAACCGACTCGCCGCCCGCATAGCTCTCGGCGACGATTATCGCCTTCTGTTCGGAAGACCAGGTCCGCCGCCGCCCCGCGCCCGTGAATACCTCAATTCGCCGCGCCGGCTCCGGCATAACCTTAAGCTCTGAAATCGACATGTGTCGGAACCTCCTCGGTCCCGAGCATCACCCCTCAAGCTGCAGAGCGAAAGGTGGCGGCAGAACACCGCTTACGGTCATTCCGCAATGTCAAAGGTTCATTTTGCCCCCCCAAAACAAAATAGAGCCCGTATCGGTACCATCCGAGGAGATCGTCTTCGTGATAGACGCGAAGCCCTTCGCGCCCAATCTCGTGTTCAAAATCTCCCTCGAATTGAGCCGGCAA
>JAWWCG010000644.1:0-2732 GCA_033720555.1 Kiloniellales bacterium
ACCTATCCGGAGCAGAACCTCGACAACGACCTCTGCCAGGCGGTGGTGGCGGGCAACACGGTCTACCTGCGCGGCCAGGTCGCCCAGGACCTGGAGACCCGCGAGAGCGTGGCCATAGGCGACCCGGCCGGCCAGGCGGAGAAGGCCATGGCCAACGTCGACCTGCTGCTCAAGGAGTGCGGCAGCCGGCTCGAGCACATCTGCAAGGTCACCGTCTACCTGACCGACATCCGCTACCGCGAGGCGGTCTATCGGGTGGTCGGGCGCTGGCTGAAGGGCGTCTACCCGGTCTCCACCGGCCTCACGGTGCCGGCCTTGGCGCGCCCGGAATGGCTGGTCGAGATCGACGTGATCGCGGTGATCCCGGAGGGCGGAGAATGACCTTGGAGACGGCCGAGCGGGAGCGCGCGCCGGCGGGCCTGAGCGCGGCGCAGATCGAGGCCTTCTGGCGCGACGGCGTGCTCAGCGTCGCGGACGCGGTGACGCCGGAGCAGCTCGCCGCCCTGCGCCGCGAGTTCGCCGCCTGGGTCGAGGAAAGCCGGCGCCACGACGCCGCCTACGGCGAGATGATCGACGGCCGGCCGCGCTTCGACCTCGAGCCCGGCCACGGCGCCGAGACGCCGGCCCTGCGCCGGGTGGCCGCGCCGCCCGACATCTCGGACGCCTATTTCCAGGTCATGGCCGACAGCCGCATGACCGACCTGGTCGCCGATCTGATCGGCCCGGACGTGCGCTTCCATCACAGCAAGATCAACTCCAAGCTGCCGGGCGCGGCGACCCAGGTGAAATGGCACCAGGATTTCCTCTACGACCCGCACAGCAACACCGACCTGGTGACGGCGCTGCTCATGGTGGACGAGGTGACCCAGGAGAACGGGCCGCTCGAAGTGGTGCCGGGCTCCCACAAGGGCCCGCTCCACAGCCTCTGGCACGACGGCGTCTACACCGGCGCGGTGGCCGACGAGACGGCGGCCGCCCTGGCCGACCAGGCCGTCTCCTGTACCGGACCGGCCGGCTCGGTCTGCCTCATGCACGGCTGCCTGCTGCACGGCTCGGCCGCCAACCGCTCGGCGCGGCCGCGCACGCTGTTCATCTGCGTCTACGCCGCCGCGGACGCGGTGCCCTTGGCGCCGATCCCGGTTCCCGGCCGGCACAACGGCATGATCGTGCGCGGCCGCGAGCCCAACCGGATCCGCACCACGCCGTTCGAGATGCAGGTGCCCGAGCACCCCACGGGCGCCTCCTTCTTCGTGCAGCAGGCGGGCGGCGCGCGGCCGCGATGAAGCCATGACCTTCTCGATCACCGCGCGCTGCCCCGACACCGGCATGTTCGGCATCGCCGTTACGTCGTCCTCCATGGCGGTGGCGGCGCGCTGCGCCTTCGTGCGCGCCGGCGTCGGCGCGGTCGCCACCCAGAACATCACCGACCCGCGGCTGGGGCCGCGCGGGCTCGACCTCATGGCGGTCGGCAAGACCGCGGCCGAGGCGCTGGCGGCCCTGCTCGACGAGCACGCTCACCGCGACTACCGCCAGCTCGCGCTGGTCGACGCGATGGGCGGCGTCGCCCACCATTCCGGCGCCCACACCCTCGGCACCCACGCGGTGGCGACCGGCGACGGGGCGGTCGCGGCCGGCAACCTGCTGGCGACGCCCGGGGTCCCGGCGGCCATGATCGAGGCCCTGCGCGCCGCCGCCGACGCGCCTTTTCCGGCGCGCCTGGTGGGCGCCCTGGAAGGCGGCCTCGCCGCCGGCGGGGAGGCCGGCCCGGTGCGCTCGGCCGGCCTGCTGGTCGCCGACCGGCAGGCCTGGCCGCTGGTCGACCTCAGGGTCGACTGGTCGGAGGGCGATCCCATCGCGGATCTCGCGGCCCTCTGGCGGGGCTGGGCGCCGCTGATGGACGACTACGTGACCCGTGCCCTCGATCCCTCGGCGGCGCCGTCCTACGGCGTGCCGGGGGACGAATAGGCGGAGCCCGCGCCCGCCCATGGCCGCGGCGGACAGCCGGTCGCTGATCGAAACGCTGGTCGGCTTCGACACGACGAGCGCCAAGTCGAACCTGGCGCTGATCGAGTTCCTCCAGGCCCGCCTGGCCGAGCACGGCGTCGCGGCGCGCCTGGTGCACGACGAGACCGGCCGCAAGGCGAACCTCTACGCCACCGTCGGGCCCCAGGACCGGCCGGGCGTGCTCCTGTCGGGCCACAGCGACGTGGTGCCGGTCGCGGGCCAGGCCTGGACCGGCGACCCCTTCGCGGTGCGCGAGGCCGACGGCCGGCTCTACGGCCGCGGCACCGCCGACATGAAGAGCTTCCTCGCCGTCGCCTTCGCCTATCTGCCGGTCATGGCGGCGGCCGAGCTGAAGACGCCGATCCACATCGCCGTCTCCTACGACGAGGAGGTCGGCTGCCTCGGCGTGCGCCGCCTGCTCGAAATGCTGAACGGCCTGCCGGTGAAGCCCGCCCTGTGCATCATCGGCGAGCCCACGGGCATGCGGGTGGTCGTCGCCCACAAGGGCAAGCAGGCCTACCGGGTCCGCGTGCGCGGCCTGGCGTGCCATTCGAGCCTGGCGCCCCAGGGGGTGAACGCCATCGACGTCGCCGCCGAGCTGGCGGTCTTCCTGCGCCGCCTCGCCCGCGGGCAGGCCGAGGCGGGCCGCCGCGACGACGCCTACGGCGTGCCGTTCTCCACCATCAACACCGGCCGGATCGAGGGCGGCACGGCGCTCAACATCGTGC
>JAWWCG010000645.1:0-2730 GCA_033720555.1 Kiloniellales bacterium
CCATCCGCTTCGGCGGCAACGGCGAGATGATGTTCCAGTACGACCCGACCAGCCCGGGCGTGCCGATCATCGCCGGCGGCTCGACGGTCGCCATGGTGGAGTAGCCGCAGAGGCCACCGACGTTTCACCGGCGTCCCACCGGCGCCCCACCGGCGTTAACGGGGGGTTATCCCGGCGCCCCTCCCGGCGATCCACCCGCTTCCCTTCGTCCGATCGCGGCACCCGCCGTGCGCCCTTGCGCGGGGCGGACGGCTGTGTCTCACTCCCGCCCGAGCCGCGCGGGGGCCGGCCGGCCTCAGGCGAAACGCCGGCCTCAGGCAAGACGCGGGGCGAGGAGGAGCATGAGCCGCTTCAAGACCATCGATCAGCTCGCGGTGACCGGTCGGCGCATCCTGGTGCGCGTCGACCTGAACGTGCCCATGGCCGACGGCCGGGTGACCGACGCCACCCGGATCGAGCGAATCAAGCCGACTCTCGCCGCGCTGACCGGCCAGGGCGCGCGGGTGATCCTGCTGTCCCATTACGGCCGTCCCAAGGGCAAGAGGGTGCCGGAGATGTCCCTGGCGGCCCTGGTCGAGCCGCTCGAGGCCGCCCTCGGTTGCCCGGTCGCCTTCGCGCCGGACTGCGTGGGGCCGAAGGCGGCCGAGGCGGTCGCGGCGCTGGGCGACGGCGAGGTGCTGCTGCTCGAGAACCTGCGCTTTCATGCCGGCGAGGAAGCCAACGACCCGGCCTTCGCCGACGCCCTGGCGGCGCTCGGCGAGCTCTATGTCGACGACGCGTTCTCGGCGGCCCACCGCGCGCACGCCTCGGTGGAGGCGCTGGCGCGGCGCCTGCCGGCGGCGGCCGGGCGCCTGATGCAGGACGAGCTCGAACACCTGGCGCTGGCGCTCGAGGCGCCGGCGCGTCCGGTCATGGCGATCGTCGGCGGCGCCAAGGTCTCCACCAAGCTGGATCTGCTCGGCAACCTGATCCGGCGGATGGATCTGCTGGTGGTCGGCGGCGGCATGGCGAACACCTTCCTGCACGCCCTCGGGGTGGCGGTCGGGGCCTCCTTGTGCGAGCGCGACATGGCGGCGACCGCGCGCGACATCGTCGCCGCCGCCAAGCAGGCGGGCTGCGACATCGTGCTGCCCACCGACGCCGAGGTGGCCGATCGGCTCGCCGAGGGGGTCGCGAGCGACACCCTGTCGGTCAAGGCGATCCCCGAGGACCGCATGATCCTCGACGTCGGGCCCGCGACCAGCGCGCATATCGCCCGGCGGCTGGCGGACTGCCGCACCCTGGTCTGGAACGGTCCGCTCGGCTGCTTCGAGGTGCCGCCGTTCGACCGGGCGACCAACCAGGTGGCCCGGGCCGCGGCGAAGCTGACCCGCGACGGCTCCCTGCTGAGCGTCGCCGGCGGCGGCGACACGGTCGCCGCGCTCGCCCACGCCGGCGTGGCCGCGGACTTCAGCTACGTGTCGACGGCGGGCGGCGCCTTCCTCGAATGGCTCGAGGGCAAGACCCTGCCCGGCGTGGCGGCGCTGGAAGCCGCGGCCGGCTAGCACGGCAGCGCCCGGCGGCGGCCCGCCCGGCCCGGCGCCGCTTGTCGGCGGCCCCGCCCTGGGCCACACTGGCGCCATGGCGCGATCGGAGAAATCGTCGGGACCCAGTTTCGTGCGCCGCGTGCCCGAGGGCGACCTGCTGCCGCGCCGGGTGTGCGAGTCCTGCGGCTTCGTCGACTACGAGAACCCCAAGATCGTGGTCGGCAGCGTCTGCTATTGGCATGACAAGCTGCTGCTGTGCCGGCGGGCGATCGATCCGCGAAAGGGCTATTGGACCCTGCCGGCCGGCTACCTGGAGCTGAACGAGAGCGCCGACGCCGGCGCGCGGCGCGAGGCTTGGGAGGAGGCGCGCGCCGAGATCGAGATCGAGCAGCTCTTGGGCGTCTACTCGATCGCCCGGATCAGCCAGGTTCAGTTGATCTATCGCGCCCGCTTGCTGTCGCCGGACGTCGCGCCGGGGCCGGAAACCCGCGAGCTCGAGCTGTTCTCTTGGGACTCGATTCCCTGGAAGGAGGTCGCCTTTCCCTCGGTGCTCTGGGCGCTCGAGCATTACCGCCGGAGCCGCGAGCAAAGCGTCTTCGCGCCCTTCGCCAATCCCGAGTCCGCGACCGGCGAGTTGCCGCCGGCCGGCAGTCTCTAGCCGCGTCCCGGGTCGTCCGCGCGCCCCGTGCGCGCGCTTAGCCGGCCAGGTTCATCAGCACCGCGCCGGCGACGATGATCGCGGCGGCGACGATGCGGCGCCGGCCGAAGGCCTCCTTGAGGAACAGGCTGCCGATCGCGGCGGCGATCAGCACGCTGGTCTCGCGCAACGAGACCACCAGGGCGATCGGCGCGACCGACATGGCCCAGATGACGATGGCGTAGGCCAGGCCGCTGATCACGCCGCCGAACATGCCGATCTTCAGGTGGGCGCGGGTCAGCCGAGCGCTGTCCCCGCCCCGGCACCAGAGGATGATGAACGGCATGGGCAGGCCCGACAGAACGAACAGCCAGGCGATATAGGAGAATTCGGCCTCGGAGCGTCGCACGCCGAGTCCGTCGGCCAGCGAATAGACCGCGATCGTCAGGCCGGTCAGCAGGGCGAAGACGATCGCCTTGACCTCGCCGTCGTTCGCCTGGGCTCGGCTCGGTCGCGCCAGGCTCATGATGCCGGCGGAGACGGTCAGCACGCCGAGCCACTTGAGGG
>JAWWCG010000646.1:0-2718 GCA_033720555.1 Kiloniellales bacterium
ACGAGCGTCCAGGGCCCGGCGGTCTCGCCGAGCACCAACCAGACCCAGACCGGCCCCAGCAGCACCTCGGTCATCGCCAGAAGCGCCAGCTCCGCGGCCGGCACCGACTTGGAGCCGTAGGTGAAGAGAGTCATGCCGAGGCCGAGCTGGACCAGGCCGAGCGCGCAGGCCAGCGCCAGATCGTAGGCCGAGACCGCCAGGCCCTCGCCGACGGCCAGCGCGATGGTCCCGGCGATCGCCGCGGTGAAGAAGCCGCCGAGGCAGACCGCCGGCATCATGTCCTCCTTGTGCTGCCAGCGCAGCGCCACCGCGAAGAAGGCGAAGCCGAGGGCCGAGGTCACGGCCGCGGCGTTGCCGAGGAAATGGCCGAGCGACAGTCCCTCGGCGACCATCAGCGCGACGCCGAGACCGCCCACCGCCATGGCCATCCAGGTGGCGCGGCGCACCGACTCCTTGAGGATCACGAGCCCCAGGAGGGCGGCCATGAAGGGCGCCGTGGCGAACAGGAACATGGCGTTGGCGACGCTGGTGTTGCGGATCGCGAAGATGCTGCCGCAGAAGGCCACCACCAGGGCGAGACCGCCCAGGAAGCAGGAGACGCCGGCGCGCCGAAACGCGTGCAACGGACGGCCGCGGCTGCGGATCGCCAGCACCAGGAATAGGAACAGCCCGAGGGAGAGCGAGCGGTAGAACAGGATCTGCCAGCCGGTCGCCCCCTCCATGAGGCGCACCACCAGGCCGACGATCGACCAGCAGACGCCGGCCATGAGGACCAGCGCCACCCCCTGGCGGTAGCTGACGCCGCTTTCGATCGTCGAGACCGCCGTCGTCATCCCGCCTGCGCCTCCTCCTCGCCGAACCCCGCCGACAGCTATACGCGAAAAGCGGCGCGCAAGACAGCCTCGGCCGACGCCGGCCGGCCGCGGCCGATATCGCCGCCGTCGCCGCCGCCGCCGCCGCTAGGTCGAGGCGCGGTCGGCCAGGAGGTCCATCAGCCGGGTCGACAGCACGCGCCGGGCCAGGCCGAGGACATGGGTCGGCACGGTGACGTAATAGCGCGGACGCGGGCGCGGCGCCTCCAGGGCGTGGATCAGCTTGGCCACCACGGCGGCGGGCGGCAGCTCGAAGGGGGTGGCGACGCGCTCGGCCTCGAGGCGCGGGATCACCCGGGACTGGTAGACCTCGCGGTGGACCGAGGCCTGCCAGTCGATCCACTTCTTGAACTGCAGATTGGCGTTGATCCGGAACTTGGTGTCGATCGGGCCCGGCTCGATCAGCGCCACGTGAATGCCGCTGCCGCGCAGCTCCAGGCGCAGGGCGTCGGTGAGCCCCTCGAGGGCGTACTTGGTGGCGACGTAGGCGCCGCGCCCCTTGAGCGACACGAAGCCCAGCACCGAGGAGTTCTGCACGATGCGGCCATGGCCCTGGGCGCGCATCACCGGCAGGGCGAGGCGGACCAGCTCGTGCCAGCCGAACAGATTGGCCTGGAAGATCGCGGCCAGCGCCTCCGTCGGCAGGTCCTCGACCGCGCCGGGGATGGCGTAGGCGCCGTTGTTGAAGACGGCGTCGAGCCGGCCGCCGCCGATCGCCACGGCCCGCGCCACCGCTGTGGTGATGGTCGGCGGGACCTCGTAGTCCAGGCGGAACGAGGTCAGGCCCTCGCCGGCCAGGCGCTCGCAATCGGCCTCCTGGCGGCAGGTGGCGAAGACCCGCCAGCCGCGTTCGGCCAGCGCGTGGGCCGCGGCGTAGCCGATGCCCGAGGAGCAGCCGGTGATCAGGATCGAGCGCTCGGCCTCGTCGGCCATGACGGGTCTCCCACAATGAACCGAGCCGGCCGCCGGAGATCGGCGCCGCCGGACGCAGGGGAGACTGCCCTAGATCGCCAGCTTGGTGAAGTAGGCGAGGCGTTCCGAGACGACGCCGCGTTCGGCGATCTTGATCAGGCCGGCGCCTTCCAGGGCCGTGCCCGGCACCGCCCACCACAGCCACACGGTCAGGAAATCGCCCGCCTCCTCGGTGACCACCTCGCCGATCCGCATCAGGGGCGAGTCCTCGCCGCCGCGCAGCTCGCGCACCGCGGCCTTCAGCCGCTCGAAGTAGGCCGGCATGCCGTCCTTCGAAATCTGCCCGAAGTGCGGGTCGTCCAGCCGGTAGTCCTCCGCCAGCGCCGGCAGGACCGTGTCCACGTCGCCGTTGATCCAGCCCTCGGAATAGGCGGCGAGGTGGCCGTAGGCCGCCAGGGGATCGCTCGCGCTCATGGGGGGCTTCGCCTTCTCGAACCGTCGAACCGGGCGCCAGCATAGCCGGGCGCGCGGCGCAGGACAGCCCCTCACGGCATCCGCGGCGCCGCCGGCGCGCCTAGACTTGCCAGAACCACTTGGCGCACTCCCGCGCGCGATCGGCCTCGCTGAGGCCGACGTCGGCCAGCAGACGGGCGTCCAGGCCCCGCAAGTGGCGCCGCGTCTTGCGCCGCAGGCACCAGGTCCGCAGGATCGTCAGGCTCGCCCGGCGGGGCGCGACGAATGTGGGTTGGGTCAGCTCGTACATGCCGCCAACTTGCCCGCAGGGAACCTGCGAAGTTACGGCGGCGGCCGAAGCATCCGACGGAGGAATGGACTAAGGTGAGCTGATTTAGTCGGGAGTTCGGATATGGCCAGCACCGCGAAGTTCGCCACCGTCGTCGCTCTCGTCGGCGATCCGGCGCGCGCCGGCTTGCTC
>JAWWCG010000647.1:0-2708 GCA_033720555.1 Kiloniellales bacterium
CAAGAGGGTGTCGCTGGCGAAGGTCTTTTGCTGCTGCATCGCCAGCAGGAACGCGGCCAGGAGGGCCGATCCGACGATCACGCCGAGGCTCAGGTCGATGCCCAGGAGGAGGCCGAGCGCGATGCCGAGCAGGGCGTTGTGCGCCAGGCTGTCGCCGAAATAAGCCATGCGACGCCAGACGATGAAGCATCCCAGCGGGGCGGCGAGCAGGACGACGCCGACGCCGGCGAGGAAGGCGCGCAGCAGGAAATCGTCGATCACGGCGCCGCGTCCTCCCAGCGGCCGCCCGGTGGCCGGGGCGCGCTCGCATCGTCGTCCTCGCCGTGGCGCTCCGGCGCCGGGACCACCGCGCCGGACAGGGCGTGGGCATGGTCGTGACTGTGGGCGTAGACGGCCAGGCTCTCGGCCGCGCCGGGGCCGAACATCGCCAGGTAGGCCGGATGCTGGCTGACCGCCTCGGGTTGGCCGGAGCAGCAGATGTGTCGGTTGAGGCAGAACACCCGGTCGGTGCCCTTCATCACCAGATGCAAATCGTGCGACACCATCAGCACGCCGCAGCCGCGGTTTCGGCGCACCCGGTCGATCAGATCGAACAGGGCGATCTGTCCCGAGACGTCCACGCCCTGCAGCGGCTCGTCCAGGACGAGGAGGTCCGGCTCGCGCAGCAAGGCGCGCGCCAAGGCCATGCGCTGCAGTTCCCCGCCCGAGAGCTGCTCGACCTGACGGGCCAGAAGACCGCCGCCGCCGACCTCGTCGGCCGCGCGCCGCAGCGCGGCGGCGTCGTGCTTGCCGCCCAGGCGCAGAAACCGCTGCACCGTCAGCGGCAGGATGGGATCGATGCTCAAGCGTTGCGGCACGTAGCCGATTCTCAGCCCGGGCCGTCGCGCGACGCGGCCGCGATGGGCTTTCTGCAGCCCGAGAATCGTGCGCACCAGCGTCGACTTTCCCGACCCGTTGGGCCCGATCAGGGTGACGATCTCGCCGGGCGCGACGGCCAGCGTGACGTCCTCGAGCACCAGCCGGCCGCCGAGGCGCACGCTCACGCCCTCGCAGGAGACCAGCGGCGTTGCGTCGGGCGCCTGCGCCGCGGCCGGCCGTGGCGTCGGGGACTGGGGCGTCGGGGACTGGGGCGTCATCGCGCCGCCGGCGGCGACTGGCAGGCCGGGCACAGGCCGCGCACCTCGACGGTCTTGCCCTCGACCGAGAAGCCGCAGGCCGCCGCCTGGGAGGAGATCGCCCGGTCGATGGTGCGGTTCTGCATTTCCGCCGCCGCCCCGCAGTCCCGGCAGATCAGAAACTGTCCGGAATGGGCCTCGCTGGGGCGCGGGCAGCCGACGAAGGCGTTGAGGCTTTCCAGGCGATGGATCAGGCCCTGCTCGAGCAGGAACTCGAGCGCGCGATAGACCGTCGGCGGCGCGGCGCGGCCCTGCTCCTGGCTGAGGCGGTCGAGGAGATCGTAGGCGCCGATCGGCGAATGGCTGGTCCAAACCAGGGCCAGGACCCGCTTGCGCAGCTCGGTCAGCCGGGCGCCGCGCCTGGCGCAGAGGCGCTCCGCCTCGCCCAAGGCGGCGGCGATGCAGCGTTCGTGATCGTGCTGCGCGCCGTCGAACGGCAGTAGGTCGCGCCGGGGGTCCGGTCTGCGCATGGGAGTCCTCCGCAGGGCGGCGCACGCCGCGCCACGCCCGAAATGTTATATCATTTCATAACCGAGGCAAACGCCATCGCGCGCAAAGGCGAGGGGGCGGTCCTGCGGTCCCGGCAGGGCGGCGGCCGGGGCGCGGCGCGCGCGGGCCTCAGACCACCTGGAAGCCGTGGGCGTAGGGGTCGCGGTCGTCGATGAAGATGGTGTTGAAGCCGGTCAGCCGGGCCCAGCCTTCGACCGAGGGAACGATGCCCGGCCGCTCGCCGATGCTCGCCGCCGTTTCGACCCGGCCGCGGAACAGCGAGCCGATGATGCTCTCGTGCACGAACTCGTCGCCGACGCCGAGCGCGCCGCGGGCGGCGAGCTGGGCCATGCGGGCCGAGGTGCCGGTGCCGCAGGGGCTGCGGTCGATCGCCTTGTCGCCGTAGAAGACGGCGTTGCGGGCGTGGGCCTCGCCGCTGGTCGGCTGGCCGGTCCACATGATGTGGCTGACACCGCGGATGGTGGCGTCGTCCGGGTGCGCCACCTCGATCGCCTCGTTCAGGCCTTGGCGCAGGATCGGCGACAGCCGGAGAATGTCGCCGGCGGAGAGATCGGCCAGGTCGCGGTAGTTCTCCTGCGGCTCGACGATGGCGTAGAAGTTGCCGCCGTAGGCGATGTCGACGGAGATCCGGCCGAGGCCGGGACAGTCGGCCTCGACGCCCTCGGCCGCCAGGTAGGCGGGCACGTTGATCAGGCGCACGGCCTCCACGTGGGCGCCGTCTGACCGGTAATGGGCGTCGACCCGGCCGGCCGGGGTGTCCAGCCTCAGCACGCCCGGCGCCGCCGGCTGGACCAGGCCGCGCTCGAGGGCGAAGGTCACGGTGCCGATGGTGCCGTGGCCGCACATGGGCAGGCAGCCGCTGGTCTCGATGAAGAGAACGGCGACGTCGCAGTCCTCGCGGGTCGGCGGGTAGAGGAGGGCGCCGGACATCATGTCGTGGCCGCGCGGCTCGAACATCAGCCCGGTGCGAATCCAGTCGTAGCGCGCGAGAAAGTCCTGGCGCCGCGCGCTCATGGTCGCGCC
>JAWWCG010000648.1:0-2708 GCA_033720555.1 Kiloniellales bacterium
GGCCCTCGGCCAGCACCACCTCGCCTTCGACCAGCACCGTGCGGACGTCGCCCGCCCGGGCGCGCTGGACGATGATCTCCAGGGGCGCCGCCTCCGGCGCGGTCCACGGCCAGGTGGCGCGGGCCAGGTCGACGACTGCGATGTCGGCCCGGCAGCCCGGCACCAGGCGGCCGAGCCGGTCCTCCGCCCGTAGCAGCTTGGCGCCGCCCCGGGTCGCCAGCTTGAAGATATCAGCCGGGCCGGGGGCCGGCGCGCCGATCAGCGGCGGCCGGTTGAGCCTGAGCGCCAGGCGCATCTCGGCGAACATGTCCTCGTCGTCGTCGAGGGTGGTGCCGTCCATGCCGAGGCCCACGGTCGCGCCGGCGGCGAGGAACGCGTTGAGCGGCGCGATGCCGGCGCGCAGGCGCAGGTTGGAGCCCGGGTTGTGGCTGACCGCCGCGCCGCTGTCGGCGAGGATCTCGATCTCCGGCTCGCTCAGCCAGACGCCGTGGGCGATCGAGAAACGCGGGCCGAGGACGCCGAGCGCCGCCAGGTGGGCGAGGGTGGCGCGGCCGTAGGCGCGCGGGCCGTGCAGGCGCTCGTAATAGGACTCCGACACGTGGGTCTGGATGCCGGTGTCGCGTGCCGCGGCGCGCTCGGCGATGGCGAGGAGAAAGTCGTCCGACACCCACGGCGGGCCGGGCGGGCCGAACCAGACGGCGATGCGCGGGTGCGCGCGGTAGCGGCCGTCGAGGTCGTCGAGCACGCCGAAGTAGTCGTCGCGGTCGATCGTGTCGGCGCCGGGCAGCGTGGCCTCGGCGGCCCGACGCAGCTCGGCCGGCAGGCCGGCGAGGAACGCCCGGTCGCCGTCTCGCCCGTGCACCAGGTAGCCCTGGTCGTGGATGCCGGGGGCGAAGGCGACCCGCAGGCCGGCGCGGTCGTAGGCCTCGAGCGCGCTCAGGCAGCGCGCCGCGTAGGCCTCGGCGGTGGCGCGGCCGCTCACCACGTCGACCACGCTGGTGACGCCGCTGCGCAGCAGCCGGGCGGCGCTCAGCAGGGTGTCGAGATAGGGATCGCTCGCCCTGAGGCGGGCGTGCATCAGGATCCAGGGCTCCAGCAGGAGGTCTGGCAGGCCGTGCTGCAAGGCGGTCGCCCCGGCGCTGTGGTGGTGCGCGTTGATCAGGCCGGGCATGACGGCGACGGCGTCGGAGCCGAGCGCCTCGGCCCCGGCGTGGCGGGCCTTCAGATCGGCCCAGGCCCCGACCTCGACGATCTCGCTCCCCTCGACCGCGACGGCGCCGTCCGCGATCACCGTCTCGTCGTCGGCGATCACCCAGCGCCCGCGCACGATCTTCCGCTCCGCCATGGCCTCCTCCTCTCCCTATGGTCCGAATGGTTCGGGGGCATGCTAGCACCCGGCCGCCGAGACGAAAGATTGGCCGTCGATCGGCGGCCGTTCCTGATATAGTCGGCGAATGTCCGCCCCGGCGCGCTGCGCGAGCGCTAGGGGCTCGCTACGGGCGTGATAGGCGCGCGAACGAGGGACGAAGCGATGAGCCGAGAGGCGGCCGAAGCCGTGGCCGGGCACAACCACCCGGCGATCCGGGAGCTGCGCGATCTCTTGGGCGAGCGCCTGTCGACCGCGACAGCCGTGCGCGAGCAGCACGGCCGGGCCGAGGCCTATCACCCCTGCGTGCCGCCGGACGCGGTCGCCTTCGTAGAAAGCACCGAGGAGGTGGCCGCGCTGGTGAAGATCTGCGCCCGGCACGGCTGTCCCGTGATTCCCTTCGGCACCGGCACCTCGCTCGAGGGCCACGTGGCCGCCCTCAGGGGCGGGATCTCGGTCGACCTCTCGCGCATGAACGAGGTCCTGGAGGTCAACTCCGACGACCTCGACTGCCGCGTCCAGGCCGGCGTGACCCGCAAGCAGCTCAACGACTACCTGCGCGACACCGGCCTGTTCTTCCCGATCGATCCCGGCGCCGACGCCTCGCTCGGCGGCATGGCGGCGACCCGGGCCTCCGGCACCAACGCGGTGCGCTACGGCACCATGCGCGAGCTGGTGTTGGGCCTGACCGCGGTCCTGGCCGACGGGCGCGTGGTGCGCACCGGCGGGCGGGCGCGGAAATCCTCGGCCGGCTACGACCTGACGCGGCTCTTGGTCGGCTCCGAGGGGACCCTGGGGGTCATCACCGAGGTGCAGTTGCGGCTGTTCGGCATCCCCGAGGCGATCTCGGCGGCGGTTTGCTCCTTCCCGACCCTTGAGGGGGCAGTGAACACGGTCATCCTGACCATCCAGCTCGGCATCCCCGTCGCCCGCATCGAGCTGCTCGACGAAGTCCAGATGGACGCCATCAACCGCTTCTCCGGCCTGGACTATCCGGTGCAGCCGACCCTGTTCTTCGAGTTCCACGGCAGCACGCGCGGCGTCGAGGAGCACGCCGAGACCGTCGGCGGGATCTGCGCCGAGCTGGGCGGCGGCGACTTCCGCTGGGCGACCCGGCAGGAGGACCGCAGCAAGCTGTGGCAGGCCCGCCACGACGCCTACTACGCCTGCCTCGCCCGGCGCCCCGGGGCGCGCGGCTGGCCGACCGACGTCTGCGTGCCGATCTCGCGCCTGGCCGAGTGCCTGCTCGAGACCAAGCGCGACATCGAGGAGAGCGGCCTCCTGGCGCCGATCGTCGGCCACGTCGGCGACGGCAACTTCCACCTGGTCTACGTCATCGACC
>JAWWCG010000649.1:0-2707 GCA_033720555.1 Kiloniellales bacterium
ATAGGGACAGTCACCTATTTATTTGTCACCTATTTTTTTGACCTCTGGACCATCCGCCATCGACTTTGACTGAAGAGACCAGACGGTCATACAGTTTCGAGACGCAAGGCGGATGGCCTATCACGGCACGGTGGGTGCCATGGAACACGCTAAATCACCGTGCATAATTTTGCATCAATTTTCCCTCCGGACAATCGCGCAGGCTGAAGCCTGCGGCTCAGGGTTGTTGCAGATTCGCGCACGGTGATTTAGGAGTCTGACGCCCCTGACGGGGCTTGTGCGTTTGTGTCGAAGGCTAAACAGGTACCCGGCGTACGCCGGAATGACCGGCGATCCATGAACGCAGAAACATCCGGCATTCAAGCCGCGAGGACACCGGCCAGCCCCGACCGAGAAATGGCTTCGCAAGCGCGGGCCGTACCTCGCGCGCATTGTTATTCGAGAAGCGAAAGGACGAGATTGGGGACGTTGTTGGCGATCTGGAGGGTGGAGCTTGTGCTCTGGACGAGGATTTGGGCGCGGGTCAGGGCGGAAAGCTCCTCGGCCATGTCCGCGTCGCGGATGACCGATTCGGCGGCGGTCAGATTCTCGAGGGCGATGTTCTGGCTGTTGATGTTGGTCTGGATGGTGTTCTTCTGAAGGTTGCCGAGTCGACCGCGGTACGACGCGATCTGACGGACGGCCACCTCGACGATTTCCTGCGCGGCCTGAAAGTTCTGCGAGGCCAGGTCGTTACCGGCGCCGGTTCGCAATGAGTGCAAGGAGCCGGTCACGGCATCGCCCAGTTGGGTGGTGCGTACGGACGCGAAGCCCAGATGAACTTGAGCGTTCGGAGTGATGCGGGGCCCCAATTGGAACAGCGTCCCGCCTCCGGCGATGGTGAAGTTCGCGGCGGAGAGGGTGGTGGCGAAGGCGGGGGTCAGGAGGAATCGTGCATCGAGGATGCCGCCGCGGACGTCAACTTGTAGCCCCCTGGCGTGGGTGGGTTGGCCGTTGATGATGGCGGTCGGGTCCTGTCCGAAATCTCGAATCACCAGGTTTTCATTTCCGGGCGATATGAAGTCGCCGGAAATAGGGGAAACGGAGACGAAGGCGTCAGAACCGAATGCGGTGCTGTTGATCAACAGGGCGCTGGCGATTCCGGGCCCGCCGGGGGAGGAGATCACGGCGGAGAGTCCGGTCTCCGAGGTGGTGGCGTTGATGGCCGTGGCGACTTCTGCGAGCGTTGTGCCCGAGGCAAAGGAAAGTATCTCCGAGCCATTGACGCCGCGAAGCTCGACGGTGGTCGCCGAGGTCGTGGAGACGCCCGCGGGATTGTTTCCGATGAACGAGACTTGAGCCGTCTGAGCCGATTGGGTGATGCGCACGTCGACGTCTCGGGTTCCTTGTTCGGGCATCCGAGCGGCGAACACCGAAACGGAGGCCAAAGCGGCGGTGGGCACGCCGGAGAGGTGATAGCCGCGTGTCCCGTCGAGCAGCCGTTGGGATCCGAAGGTCGTGGTGTTGGCGATGCGGTCGATGCTGTTGAGGATGGAATCGATCTGGAGCTGGTTGGCGGCGACTTCCTCCTCCAGCAGGCCACCTTCGTTCGAGGCTTCGACGATCAGGGCCTGGAGATCGAGCAGCAGGGCGCTGACTTCGTTGAGGGCACCTTCCGCGGTGGTGATGACATTGCTGGCCCGGGTCGAGTTGTCAATCGCCTGTTGAATGGCGCGGATTTCCATTCTCAGGCGCTCGGAGACGATGAGTCCGGCGGGATCATCACGACCGCGGTTGATTCTCAAGCCTGTCGAGAGTCGGTGAAGGCGGAGGGCGAGGTCTTCCTGGTTGCGGCCCAGATGGCGGATGGCGATCAGGGAGGCGATGTTCGTGTTGATGCGGCTCATCGGTCGTCCTTGACGTGGCGGGTCCGTTCGAGCGTCGCCCGCGCTGCATCATCGCGCCACCGTGCGCGATCATTTCTGGCTCTGTCGACCGGGAGGAGGTGCGACTTTAGTTATCGGAAGGAGCTTCGGTCCTATCTTTGCGAGGCGCAATAACGAGGGCACGGGTTCACGCGTGAACCCGTGCCCTTGTATATCAAGCGGGGCGGCGGTACCGCGCCCTAGGTTATCCCAGAAGCGCCAGGACGTTTTGCGGCTGGGCGTTGGCCAACTGGAGCACCTGGGTCGACGAGGCCACCAGAATCTGGGCCCGAGTTAGACTCGAAGTCTCCTCGGCAAAGTCGGCGTCGCGAATGGCGCTCTCGGCGGCGATTACGTTCTCTCGCGCGACTTGCAACGAGTTGATGGTCGAGGCCAAGGTATCCTTTTGAAATCCGCCCAGGCGACCGCGGAGGGTGGCGATCTGATTGATGGCCGACCGGACGATGCGCTGAGCCGTGGTGAAGTTCTTGCTGGTCAAGTCGTTGGTCAGACCCGTGCCCAGTGAGGACAAGAAGCCCACCCCGGTGTTTCCGAGCTTGGAGGTCGACACCTCGTCAATGCCGACAGATTCCTGGCCTGAGAGTCCTACCGTGGGCGAGATGGAGAACACCGCGCCACCGCCGGTAATCTCGAAGGAGGTCGAACCTCCGGCAACACTTCCGAACGATGAGGTCAGGCTGATGTCTGCGGCAAGCGAGGAGTTGTTGATCGAGGCATCGAGCCCTCGCACGACGGCGTTGGAGCCGTTGATGGTAATCACGCCGTCGGTTCCGTTTTGGGTC
>JAWWCG010000650.1:0-2705 GCA_033720555.1 Kiloniellales bacterium
ACTTCAACGATTCCCAGCGCCAGGCGACCAAGGACGGCGGCAAGATCGCCGGCCTCGAGGTGCTGCGCATCATCAACGAGCCGACCGCCGCGGCGCTGGCCTACGGTCTCGAGAAGAAGGGCAGCGGAACGATCGCGGTCTACGACCTGGGCGGCGGCACCTTCGATATCTCCGTGCTGGAGATCGGCGACGGTGTCTTCGAGGTCAAGTCGACCAACGGCGACACCTTCCTCGGCGGCGAGGATTTCGACAAGCGGGTCATCGACTACCTGGCCGACGAGTTCAAGAAGGAGCAGGGCATCGACCTGCGCAGCGACAAGCTGGCCCTGCAGCGCCTCAAGGAGGCGGCCGAGAAGGCCAAGATCGAGCTGTCGTCGGCGCGGGAGACCGAGGTCAACCTGCCTTTCATCACGGCCGACCAGAACGGCCCCAAGCACCTCAACATGAAGCTCTCGCGGGCCAAGCTCGAGGCCCTGGTCGACGACCTGATCGGCCGGACCATGGGCCCGGTCAAGGCCGCCATCAAGGATGCGGGCCTGTCGGCCGGCGAAATCGACGACGTGATCCTGGTCGGCGGCATGACCCGCATGCCCAAGGTGATCGAGACCGTGAAGGCGTTCTTCGGCAAGGATCCCCATCGCGGCGTCAACCCCGACGAGGTGGTGGCCATGGGCGCGGCGATTCAGGCCGGCGTGCTCAAGGGCGAGGTCAAGGACGTCCTGCTGCTCGACGTGACGCCGCTGTCGCTCGGCATCGAGACCCTGGGCGGCGTCTTCACCCGCCTGATCGACCGCAACACCACGATCCCGACCAAGAAGAGCCAGATCTTCTCCACCGCCGAGGACAACCAGACGGCGGTCACCATCCGCGTCGCCCAGGGCGAGCGCGAGATGGCGGCCGACAACAAGTTGCTCGGCCAGTTCGATCTGGTGGGCATTCCCGCGGCGCCGCGCGGCGTGCCTCAGATCGAGGTGACCTTCGACATCGACGCGAACGGCATCGTCAACGTCTCGGCGAAGGACAAGGCGACCAACAAGGAACAGGCGATCCGCATCCAGGCGTCCGGCGGCCTCAACGAAGAGGACATCGAGCGCATGGTTCACGAGGCCGAGGAGCACGCCGAGGAGGACAAGAAGCGCCGCGCGCTGGTCGAGGCCAGGAACCAGGGCGAGGCCCTGGTCAACAGCACCGAAAAGACCCTGGCCGAGGCCGGCGACAAGGTGGGCGACGACGACAAGCAGCGGATCACCGCCGCGATCGAGGAGCTCAAGACGGCCATGGCCGGCGACGACGTGAGCGAGATCCAAGGCAAGTCCGAAGCGCTCGCCCAGGCCGCCATGAAGCTCGGCGAGGCGATGTATGCGGCCGGCCAGGACGACGCCGGCGCCGGTGACGGCGGCGGCGCGGATGACGCCGGCGGCGGTTCCGCGGGCGCGTCCCAGGACGACCAGGTGGTCGACGCCGACTTCGAAGAGGTCGACGACGACCGCCGGGACAAGTCAGCCTGATAGCCGATCGGTGACACGGCGGCGGGGCGCAGCGGTGCCGGCGAAACACAGGATCGCCGAGGCGCTGCGCCCCCTCCCGCCGAGCGGGTGTTGATCGAGGACGACGGGCGGTTTTATGGCCAAGCAGTGCTATTACGAGACCCTGGGCGTCAACCGCACGGCCGACAAGGATGAAATCAAACGGGCCTATCGCAAATGGGCCATGCAATATCACCCGGACCGCAATCCGGGCGACGCCTCTGCCGAGCATAAATTCAAGGAAGTCAGCGAAGCCTACGAAGTCCTGAAGGACGAGGACAAGCGGGCGGCCTACGACCGCTTCGGCCACGCGGCCTTCGACGGCGGGCCGGGGCCGGGCGGCGCCGGCGGCTTCAATTTCACCGGCGGCTTCGCCGACATCTTCGACGAGATGTTCGGCGAATTCATGGGCGGCCGGCGCGCGGGCGGCCAACGCCGCGGCGCCGATCTGCGCTATAACCTGGAAATCACCCTCGAAGAGGCCTTCCAAGGCAAGACCACCCAGATTCGGGTGCCGAGCAGCGTCATGTGCGCGGACTGCGACGGCAGCGGCGGCGAGAAAGGCTCGTCGCCGGTCGCCTGCCAGGCGTGCGGCGGGCGCGGCCGGGTGCGCGCGCAACAAGGCTTTTTCACGATCGAGCGGACCTGCCCGTCGTGCGGCGGGGCCGGGCGGGTGATCGAGCGGCCGTGCCGCTCGTGCAGCGGCTCCGGCCGCGTCCAGAAGGAGAAGACCCTCCAGGTGAACATCCCGGCCGGCGTCGAGGACGGCTCGCGCATTCGCCTGGCCGGCGAGGGCGAGGCGGGGCTGCGCGGCGCGCCGCCGGGCGATCTCTACATCTTCCTCACCATCAAGCCGCATCGCTTCTTTCAGCGCGACGGCGCCAGCATCTACTGCCACGTGCCCTTGCCGATGACCACCGCCGCCCTCGGCGGCACCATAGAAGTGCCGACCATCGACGGCAGCCGGGCGCGGGTGAAGGTCTCTTCCGGCGCCCAGACCGGACAGCAGTTCCGCCTCAAGGGCCGGGGCATGACGGTGCTGCGCTCGAACGCCCGCGGCGACATGTACATCGAAATCGCGGTCGAGACCCCGGTCAACCTGACCAAGCGGCAACAGGAGCTGCTGCGGGAGTTCGAGGCGGCCGGCAAGTCCGGCAAGACGAGCCCGCAATCGGAGGG
>JAWWCG010000651.1:0-2675 GCA_033720555.1 Kiloniellales bacterium
CCCGCGTCATGACCTCCGCCATCGCGCTCGAGACCTCCAAGGGCGATCTCCCGCTCGCCCTCGCCCTCGGCGTCGTGCTGCTTGCCATCGCGCTCGCCGTGAACGCGCTGGTCATGGCCTTGCGGTCGACCGCCCAGCGCTACGCCTATGCCTGATCTCTCCGCGAGCATCGCCGCGGGGCCTGTCGGGGAGGTTGCCGGGGAGGCCGCCGGAGAGGCCGTCGGAGAGGCCGCCGTCGCGGCGTCCGGGCCGCCTCCGCCGCTCCTGCCGATGCGCGCTCGGGGGCTCACGCTGGAGGTCGCCGGTCGGCGGCTGGTCGACGCCATCGACCTCACCCTCGCCACCGACGGCTTCACCGCCGTCATGGGGCCGACCGGCGCCGGCAAGAGCCTGCTGCTGCGCCTGCTGCACGGCCTGCTGGAGCCGACCGCCGGCGAGATCCGCTGGGGCGGCGCGCCGATGAGCGAGGCGTTGCGCCTGCGCCAGGCCATGGTGTTCCAGAAGCCGGTGCTGTTGCGCCGCTCGGTCGCCGCCAACATCGATTTCGTGCTGCGCCTCAAGGGCACCGCTGGGCGCGAGCGCCGCGACGAGATCCTGGCCCGCGTCGGCCTGCTCGCTCATGGCGATCAGCCGGCGCGGCTCCTGTCCGGCGGCGAGCAGCAGCGCCTCGCGCTCGCCCGCGCCCTCGCGGTCGGCCCTGAGGTGCTGTTCCTCGACGAGCCGACGGCGAGCCTCGATCCGGCCTCGGTCCTCAAGATCGAGGAGATCGTTTCCGAGGCCCAGGCGCGCGGCGCCAAGATCGTCTTCGTGACCCACGACGTCGGGCAGGCCAAGCGCCTGGCCGACGAGGTCGTCTTCGTGAACCGCGGGCGGTTGGTCGAGCATACGCCGGCCAAGCGCTTTTTCGCCGGCCCCTCTTCGGAGGTGGCGCAAGCCTATTTGGAGGGACGGATCGTCCTCTAGCCGACAAGACCCCGAAGGGAGCGCAGATATGACCCGTCAGATTTTCAGAACCGGCGCGGCGCTTTTCGCGGCCATGCTCGCGTTCGCGTCGTGGGCGCACGCCCAGGACAAGTCGATCATCGTGCAGTCCACGACCTCGACGGCGAACTCCGGGCTCTACGACTATCTGCTGCCCCTGTTCAAGGAGGACAGCGGCGTCACCGTCAACGTGGTCGCGGTCGGCACCGGCCAGGCGATCAAGAACGCCCGCAACTGCGACGGCGACGTGCTGCTGGTCCACGCCAAGCCGGCGGAGGAGAAGTTCGTCGCCGAGGGCTTCGGCGTCGAGCGCTTCGACCTGATGTACAACGACTTCGTCATCGTCGGCCCGCCCGCCGATCCGGCCGGCGTCGGCGGCACGACGCACGCGCCGGCGGCGCTGGAGAAGATCGCCGCGACCGAGGCGACCTTCGCCTCGCGGGGCGACGATTCCGGGACCCACAAGAAGGAAAAGGCGCTGTGGCAGGCGGCCGGCGTCGATCCCAGCAGCGCGTCCGGGCAGTGGTACCGCGAGACCGGCTCGGGCATGGGCGCGACGCTCAACGCCGGCGTCGGCATGGGCGCCTACGTCATGACCGACCGCGCGACCTGGATCAGCTTCAAGAACAAGGGCGATTTCGAGATCCTGGTCGAAGGCGACGAGGCGCTGTTCAACCAGTACGGCGTGATCCTGGTCAACCCGGACAAATGCCCCAGCGTGAAGGCCGACCTCGGCCAGCAGTTCGTCGACTGGCTGATCTCCGAGAAGGGCCAGACGGCGATCGGCGCCTACCAGGTGGAGGGCCAGCAGCTCTTCTTCCCCAACGCGGCGCCCGGCGAGATGACGGAGAGCGGCTGAGGAGCGGTCGAGTGGGAATGATCGGCGGATTGCGGCGCCGCGCCGCGCGGCCGGGCATGCGCGCGCCGCTCAATATCGACCGGACCGCCTTCGTCCTGATCAGCCGCTACGGCGACGACGGCGCGGAGGTCGCCTTGCAGCGCTCGCGCTTCTGCGCCAGCCGCAACGACGAGCGGGCGGCCGCGGAATGGCGGCTCGTGATCGCCAAGATCAACGAGCTGCTCGCGGCCCGGCAGGCGGGGCCGCCGCACTAGCATGTCGCACTCGGACTACGATGGGTCGAGAACGTGGTGAAAGGCTCAAGCCGATGCGCAGTCCCGCTCTTGACCGTGCCCAGGCGATGAGCCGCGTGCCGGCCGCCTCGCTGCGCGCCGATCTCGTGGCGCTTTATGCCGCCGGGAGCCGGAAGGCGGCTCTCGGCGAACCGGCCGCCGATGACCAGGCGGCCCATGGACTCCCTGTCGAGACCACCTTCGCCCCCTCAGGTCTCTTCAGGGAGCGCATCGAACAGGGCGCGCCGGCGCACGTCTTCGCCTCGGCCGTGCCGAAGCAGCCCCTGGCGCAGGCCAGGGGTGGCCGCGGCGGCCCGGCCGCCCTGTTCGCGCGCCTCATGAACCGCGCCGCGGCCGCCGTCGTCCCGGCCGAGTGACGACGTCGGCGCGGGCGATGGCCGCGCTTCGCGCGGCGGCGGCCTCAGGCCTTGGCGGCCAGGAAGCGCACCACCTCCGCCTCGCCCTGATGGCGCCGGCCCTCGTCCAGCAGAATGCGTCCGGCGAGCGCCTCGAGCACGCCGTGGTCGGGCAGCGCGGCGGCGATCTCGGCGAGGTCGTAGAGG
>JAWWCG010000652.1:0-2674 GCA_033720555.1 Kiloniellales bacterium
CAGGCCGCCGTGCTGGCCGCGACCGGCGCCCGGGTCTTCACCGTCGAGACGGTGCCCGAACTGGCCGAGCAGGCGGCCGAGCGGCTCAGCGAGCTCGGCTACGGCGACGTCCAGGTGCGCCAGGGCGACGGCTCCAAGGGCTGGCCGGAAGAGGCGCCCTTCGACGGTATCTTGGTGACCGCCGCCGCCGCGCGCCGCCCGCCGGCCGCCCTGATCGAGCAACTGGCGCCGGGCGGCCGCCTGGTGATCCCGGTGGAGCACCGCGCCCCGCGGTTCCTGATGTTCGGCGCGGTCGGCGATCAAGAGCTGCTGGTGATCGTCAAGAACGAGGACGGCAGCGTGAGCGAGCACTGCCATCTGCCGGTGGCCTTCGTGCCCCTGATCGAGAGCCAGGGCGCGGGCACAGACGAAGACGAAGACGCGGACGAAGGCGAGGGCCGAGACGGGCGGGAGGCGGGCGACGCCTGAGCGCCCGGCCGCGGTCCCTTGCATGGGGCGACGCGAGGCCCGATTCTCTTGGTCATGGAGTCGATGCGCAGATCGCGGGTGACGGCCGTCCTCGGCCCGACCAACACCGGCAAGACCTATCTCGCCATCGAACGCTTGCTGGGTCACCGCAGCGGCGTCATCGGCTTTCCGCTGCGCCTCCTGGCGCGCGAGAACTACGAACGGGCGGTGCGCGTGCGCGGCTGGCGCCAGGTGGCGCTGGTCACCGGCGAAGAGAAGATCGTGCCGCGCGGCGCGCGCTACTTCTTCTGCACGGTCGAATCGATGCCGGTCGACCGGCCGTTCGACTTCCTGGCGGTCGACGAAATCCAACTGTGCGGCGACGCCGAGCGCGGCCACGTCTTCACCGACCGCCTGCTCCACGCCCGCGGCCAGGCCGAGACCATGTTCCTCGGCGCCGACACCGTGCGCCCGCTGCTGCGCAAGCTGGTGCCCGAGGCCGAGGTCATCTCGCGGCCGCGGTTCTCGACCCTCAGCTATCTCGGCCCGCGCAAGCTGACGCGCCTGCCGCCGCGCAGCGCCGCGATCGCCTTCTCCGCCGCCGAGGTCTATGCGCTGGCCGAGCTGCTGCGCCGGCAGAGCGGCGGGACGGCGGTGGTCCTGGGCGCGCTCAGCCCGCGCACGCGCAACGCCCAGGTCGAGCTGTTCGAGGCCGGCGAGGTCGACTACCTGGTCGCTACCGACGCCATCGGCATGGGCCTCAACCTCAATCTCGACCACGTCGCCTTCACCCGGCTCGGCAAGTTCGACGGCCGCCTGAGCCGCCGGCTCACGCCGGCCGAGGTCGGCCAGATCGCCGGCCGGGCCGGCCGTCACATGAGCGACGGCACCTTCGGGCCGAGCGGCGACCTGACGAGCATGGACGGCGAGCTGGTCGAGGCGGTCGAGCAGCATCGCTTCGACCCCTTGGAGCGGCTCTACTGGCGCAACCGGCGGCTCGATTTCGAGTCGCCCGGCCGCCTGCTCGACAGCCTCGAGGCCCGGCCGCCGGCGCCCGTCCTGGTGCAGGCGCGCGAGGGCGACGATCATCAGGCCCTCGCCATCCTGGCGAAGGATCCCGAGATCGTCCGCCGGGCCGCCGGCGGCGCGGCGGTGCGCCTGCTGTGGGAGGTCTGCCAGATCCCGGATTTCCAGAAGATCCTGTCGGATGAGCACGCCGCCCTGCTCGCCCGCGTCTACCGCCATCTGATGGACGGCGACGGCCGGCTGCCGGGCGACTGGGTCAGCCGGCAGGTGGCGCGCATCGACCGGGCCGACGGCGACATCGACGCCCTGATGGCGCGCATCGCCCACATTCGGACCTGGACCTACGTCACCCATCGCGGCGACTGGCTCGACGACGTGCAGCACTGGCAGGAACGCACCCGGGCGATCGAGGACCGGCTGTCCGACGCGCTCCACCAGCGCCTGACCGAGCGCTTCATCGACCGCCGCGCGGCCGTCCTCTTGCGCCGCTTGAAGGGCGGCGAGGACCTGATCGGCGCGGTCCGGGCCAACGGCGAGGTGCTGGTGGAGGGCGAGCATGTCGGCCGCCTTAAGGGCTTCCGCTTCGTCGTCGACAAGAGCGCCGATCGCGACGCGGTGCGCCCGCTCGAGGCCGCCGCCCGGCGCGCGCTGGTCGCCGAGATCCCGCGCCGGCTGCGCCGCCTCGAGCAGGAGGCGGACAAGGCCTTCGCGCTGGACGACAGGGCGCGCATTCTCTGGCAAGAGGCGGCGGTCGCCCGCCTCGAAGCCGGCCCGACGCCGCTCACCCCGCGGGTGCGGCCGCTCGCCGGCGCCCTGCTCGACGGGGCGCAGCGCGAGCGCCTGCGCCGACGCCTGGACCAATGGCTGAGACGCCACGTCGACCGGCTTCTCAGGCCGATCGCGCGCCTGTCGGCGGCCGACTTGCCCGGCCCGGCGCGGGGCATCGCCTTCCAGCTCGTCGAGGCGCTCGGCACCGTGCCGCGTCGCGAGGTCGCCAAGCAGATCTCCGCCTTGACGCGCGGCGATCGCCGCGAGCTGGCGGCCCTCGGGGTGCGCCTGGGCCGCAACAGCGTCTACCTGCCGGCCCTCCAGACCAAGCGGGCGATCCGCCTGCGCGCCCTGCTGTGGCTGGTGCATCGGGGCCTGACCGGCGGCGCCGAGGGCGCGCCCGCGGCGGCCGAGATGCCGGCGGTGATCGCGA
>JAWWCG010000653.1:0-2669 GCA_033720555.1 Kiloniellales bacterium
CGCCCCAACCACGGCTACACCGTCGCCGACCTGGATGTCGACGCGGTCTGCAATCTGCTGGTGGTTCGCGAGGGCCTGGACGCCATCGCCGCCGAATATGCCGCGGCGGCCGCCTCGGATTGCGACCTCGACCGCCTGCAGACGGTCATGAAGGAGATAGAGGCCTTGGATTCGGCGCACACGCGCTCGCCGACAACCTACGCCAGGGAACTGGAGCTCGGCCTGAGGATTCACGAGGTCATTCTCGAGGCGACCGGCAACGGCCCGCTGATCGAGGTCACCCGGCGCGTCTACCATCAGCTTCGCCTCGCGCTTTGGCTCGAGGTGCTTTGGATAGACCAGTGGAAGGAGGCGGTCGAGGAGCACCGCGCCATCGTCGACGCGCTGCTCGCTCGCGACGGCAAGCGCGCGGCCGAGGCGGCGCGCGCGCACGTCCGCGCGTCGCGCGAGAACATGGAGATCATCAGGGACGTGTACGACTGTCGGCGCCGGATCGGCGAAACCCGCCTGCCCAGCAACAGCCGAAAAACCTGACCGGACGGGCGGAGGACACACTTTGCGCGACTTTCATTTCCCCGGGCGCTCGGCCGTGCATGCCCAGAACGGCATGGTCGCGACTTCTCACCCCTTGGCGGCCTTGAGCGCCGTCGAGGCCTTGCGGGAGGGCGGAACCGCGATCGACGCGGCCATCGTCGCCGCCGCGGTGCTGGCCGTGGTCGAGCCGCAGTCGACCGGCATCGGCGGCGATTGCTTCGCCATGCTCTGTCCCAAGGGCTCGGCCGAGGTCATCGCCTTCAACGGCTCCGGCCGCTCGCCCAAGGCCGCCAGCTCGGACTACTTCCGGGAACGGGGGATCGCCGAGTTCGCCGAGGATTCGGTCCACGCGGTCACCTTGCCGGGGGCGGTCGAGGCCTGGGCGCGCCTGCACGCCGATCATGGCCGCCTGGAGTTCGCGCGGCTGCTGCGCCCGGCGATCGGCTACGCGCGCGACGGCTATGCAATCCATGCCCGGGTCCGGCACGACTGGCTCGAGGCGGAGGGCCTGCTGCGGGCCCGCGAGGCGGCCCGGGCCGTGTTCCTGCCGGACGGCCGTGTGCCGGCGGAGGGCGACATTCACCGTCAGCCCCGCCTGGCCGACACCCTGGAGGCGATCGCCCGGCACGGGGCGGCCGGTTTCTATCAGGGGCCGGTCGCGGAGGCTATGACCGCCACCTTGCGGGCGCTCGGCGGGCTGCACGCGACGGACGACTTCGCGGCGGTTCAGGGCGACTACGTCGAGGCGATCGCCACGAGCTATCGCGGCCACGATGTCCACCAGATTCCGCCCAATAACCAGGGCCTGACCGCCTTGGTCATGTTGAACATTCTCGAAGGCTACGCGCTGGGCGAGCTCGCCCCCCTGTCGGCGGAACGCACGCACCTCGAGATCGAGGCCGGGCGCATCGCCTTCGAAATGCGCAATCGCCATATCGCCGAGCCTCGGAGCATGGAGGTGCCGCTGGAGCGCTTGCTGTCGAAGGACTGGAGCGCGACGTTGAGACGCAAGATCTCCCGCGACCGCGCCATGCCCGCGGTCGGCGACCTCGGCCTGTCGAAGGCGGATACGGTCTACGTCTCGGTCGTCGACCGGGACCTCAACGCCGTCAGCTTGATCAATTCCATTTTCCATTCCTTCGGCAGCGGCATCCTTTGCCCGACCACCGGGGTCATGTTCCAGAACCGCGGCGCGTCGTTCACCCTGGACCCGCGCCACCCCAACTGCATCGGGCCGGCCAAGCGGCCCATGCACACCATCATGCCGGGCATGATGACGCGGGGGCAGAAGGCGGAGATGGCGTTCGGCGTCATGGGCGGCGATTACCAGCCCTTCGGGCACTGCCGCGTCGTGACCAACGTTCTCGACTATGGCCTGGACGTTCAGGCCGCGCTCGACATGCCGCGGGTCTTCGCCATGGGGGCCGCGGTCGAGATCGAGAGGGCCCTACCGCCCGAGACGATCAAGGGCCTGTGCGAGCGGGGCCACAGCCTCCGCTTGGCGGCGGCGCCGCACGGCGGCGGCCAGGCGGTCGGGATCGATCACGGGCGCGGCGTGCTCACCGGCGGGTCCGACCCGCGCAAGGACGGCTGCGCCCTGGGCTACTAGCCCGGGCCCGGTCGGCTTTACTTGAAGTCGACCGCGGGGTTGATCTGCGAGGCGGCCGTCATCCCGCCGTCGATCACGAATAGCTGGCCGCTGGCGAAGCCGGCATCGTCGGACGCGAGCCAGGCCGCGGCGTGAAGCCGGCGGAGGGCCGTCAGAGAACGGTGAGGTCTCGCGGATAGTCGGTCAGGTACTCGAAGCCCGACTCGGTGACAGCCACGGAGTCGCCGATGCGTGCGCCGAATTTCCCCGCGACGCCGATGCCGCCGTCCACCGCGAACGTCATGCCGGCCTCGAGGCGCGTTTCGTCGCCGCGCTTCAGTTCCGGCTGCTCCAGGAAGGAATAGCCGATGGCCCGGCCGGTTCGATAGGAGGTGCCGAAGCCGGCCGTGCGATAGACCTCCTCGGAGGCGGCGTGCACGTCCTTGGCAAGGGCGCCCGGGCGCAGCTCTGCAAGAGCCGCCTGTTGGGCCTTCACGACGACCTCGTAGGCCCGCGCCTGCTCGTCGGCGACCGACCCGACCCAGTA
>JAWWCG010000654.1:0-2669 GCA_033720555.1 Kiloniellales bacterium
CTGACCTGCGCCAAGGGCCTCGGCGCCGGCTACCAGACGATCGGCGCGGTGCTGGTGGCGGAGAAGATCTCCCGCGCCGTGGTCGACAAGACGGGGACCTTCGAGCACGGCTTCACCTACATCGGCCACCCGACCGCCTGCGCCGCCGCCCTGGCGGTGCAGCGGACCATCGAGCGCGACGGCCTGCTCGCCAACGTCCAGGCCCAGGGCGAGGCGCTGCGCGCCGCTCTCGGCGCGCGCTTCGCGGAGCATCCCAACATCGGCGACATCCGCGGCCGCGGCCTGTTCGTCGGGATCGAGCTGGTGGCCGATCGCGCCAGCAAGGCGCCGCCGGACCCGGCGCTCAAGCTGGCGCCCAAGCTCAAGGCGGCGGCCATGGCCCGCGGCCTGGTCTGCTACCCCGGGGCCGGCACCATCGACGGCGCGGCCGGCGTGCACGTCTTGCTGGCGCCGCCCTTCATCATCGAGTCCCGGCACGTGGCGGAGATCGTCGACAAGCTGGCGGGCGCGCTCGAAGATGTCCTGGCCGGCACGCCGCTCGCGGCGGCCTCGCCATGAGCGGCGCGGACGCTCCCGCCCCAGCGCAGGACCGGCCGCCGGTGATCCTCGCGGTCGCGCCCAACGGCGCGCGCAAGACCAAGGCCGACCACCCCGCCCTGCCGATCGCGCCCGCGGAGATCGCGGCGGCGGCGCTGGCCTGCCGCGCGGCCGGCGCGGCGATGATCCATCTGCACGTGCGCGACGCCGAGGGCCGCCACAGCCTCGACGTGGAAGCCTACCGGGCGGCGAGCGAGGCGGTGCGCGACGCGGTCGGCCGCGACCTGGTGATCCAGGTCACCTCCGAGGCGGTCGGCGTCTATTCGCCCGAGGCGCAGATGGCGATGGTCCGCGCGCTCAGGCCCGAGGCGGTCAGCCTGGCGATCCGGGAGATCGTGCCCGACGCGGCGGGCGAAGCGGCGGCCGGCGAGTTTCTCGCCTGGCTGCGGGCCGAGGGCGTGCTGCCGCAATACATCCTCTATTCCGACGACGACCTCAGGCGCTTCGACGACCTGCTCGCCCGCGGCGTGGTGCCCGCGGGCCGCCAGGCCGTCCTCTTCGTGCTCGGCCGCTACGCCAAGGACCAGACCTCCGAGCCGAAGGACCTGCTGCCGTTTCTCGCCGCCAACGCCCGCGGCCACCTCTGGGCGGTCTGCGCCTTCGGCCCGCGCGAGACGGCCTGCGCCGTCGCGGCGGCGGCGCTGGGCGGCCACGCCCGGGTCGGCTTCGAGAACAATCTCCACCTGCCCGACGGCACCCTGGCGCCGGACAACGCCGCCCTGGTGGCGGCGGTCGCCGAGGGCCTCGACGCCATCGGCGCGCGGCCCGCCAGCGCCGAGGAGGCGCGCGAGATGATGCGCCCTTGACCCCGAAACGTGAGGCCGACACGTGAGGCCGACATGAGGCCCACCCCGCCGCTGCGTCGGTCCCTCGGGGCCCTCGCCGCGCTCGCCTGGCTTGCGGTCGCGGCGAGCGCGCCGGCCCGCGCCCAGGACGGCGAGGTCGGCGAGCCGGTGCCGGCAGAGGCGGACCGCCATCTCGTGATCGGCACCGCGCCGGTCGCCGGGCACTACTACCCGGCCGGCGGCGCGCTGTGCCGCGTGGTCAACGCCCGGCGCGCCCAGCACGGGCTGCGCTGCCTGGTCGAGGCGACGGCGGGCGCCGAAGAGAACCTGACCCGCCTCGCGGCCGGCGACCTCGACTTCGCCCTGGTGCCCTCGGATTGGCAGTATCACGCCTACCGCTCGGGCCTGGGCACGGCCGGCGCGCGGCCGTTTGCCGAGCTGCGCGCCGTGCTGTCGCTGCAGGCCCTGTCGTTCACCCTGCTGGCGGCCCCGGAGAGCGGCGTCGACTCCCTCGACGACCTGGCGGGCAAGCGCGTCAACCTCGGCCCGGCCGGCTCGCCCTGGCGGTCGAGCGGCGAGTTTCTGATCGCGGCGCTCGGCTGGTCGCCGGACGACTTCGCGGCGATCGGCGAGCTCGGCCCGGAGGAGCAGGCCGCGGCCCTGTGCGACGGGCGGGTCGATGCGCTGCTGCTGCCCGCCAGCCATCCCAGCGGCCCGGTCGTCGAGGCGACGGATGCCTGCGGCGCCCGGCTGCTCGGCGTCAACGGCGCGGCCGTCGACCGCCTGCTCGGCGAGTGGCCCTTTTACGCGCCGGCGGTGATCCCGGGCGGCCTCTACGCCAACAACCCGGAGCCGGTGGCGAGCTTCGGCCTGCGCGCGACGCTGGTCACCACCCAGGCGCAGCCCGCCGACACGGTCTACCGTGTGACCGAAGCGATCTTCGAAGGGCTGGATGAGCTTCGCGCCCAGCATGCGGTCCTGGCCGGCCTCGGCGCGGAGGACATGGCCGCCGCCGGCCTGAGCGCGCCGCTGCACGAGGGGGCGCTGCGTTATTTCCGCGAGCGCGGCTGGCGTTAGCGGCCAGGCTTCGCCTCGCGCATGACGTCGCCGGCACCGGCGCCGGCGCGGCGCGAAACAACAAGAGGGTGGTCATCCCTGCCCAAAACGTGTTCAATCCACCTATCAAGCAGAGTGCGGTAAGCACTGGAAAGAAATGAATCGGAAGGGAGAGCAGGGATCAAGACATCTTCGCGACGGGCGAGATCCTCGCGAGACCGGTCGAACGGC
>JAWWCG010000655.1:0-2666 GCA_033720555.1 Kiloniellales bacterium
ATTTTGACCGGACGTCGCGTCGCTCGTCCTCGAATATGCGTCGGCATGTCCATCGTCCTCGCTCCTAACGTCCGGTCAAAATCGCACCGTCAGCGTGGTTCAATCTGGTCGAGTACTGCTCTAGCTCACCGCCTCGGGCGCCGCCGGCGCGAGGCCGCAGCGGGCGACGATGAACTCGGCGATGGCGTCCACGTCGTCGAGGTCGAGGCGCGGCAGGGCGAGCGCCGCGAGGGCGGGCGAGGCGGGCTCGTCGCTGGCGATCGCCACGATGCGCGGATCGTCCCGGCACAGCGGCGGCCGGCGCAGCGCGGCGCGGAACACCTCGAGCTTCTCGTGCGGCTCGCGCTTGAAGCCCTCGACCAGCACCAGGTCGACCGGGCTCATGCGCGCCACCAGGTCGTCGATGCTGAGCTCGGCGGCGCCGCGCAGCTCGCGCATCAGCGCCCAGCGCTCGCCCGAGGTCACCATGACCTCGGTCGCGCCGGCCTGGCGATGCTCGTAGGAATCCTTGCCGGGGTGGTCGACGTCGAAGCTGTGGTGGGCGTGCTTGATGGTCGAGACCGAGACGCCGCGCGCGACCAGCGCCGGGATCAGTTTGATCGCCAGGGTGGTCTTGCCGCTGCCGCTCCAGCCGGCCAGGCCGAAGATCTTCATGGCCGCTCCCGCGTCCGCTCGCCGGTTTCCGATGAGAGTCTGCCAGAAAAAAGGGATCGCCGCGCGCGAAAGTCAACCGTATGACGCGTGGGGTCTCGCGGCCGCGGCTGGCCCGGCGATTTCCCGTTCGCGCCCCGCTCACTCCTCCAGCATGTGCTTGAGGCCGCGCTTCAGGTAGTCGTAGCCGGTCACCAGGGTGAGGGCGGCGGCGATCCACAGGCCCACCTCGCCGACCATCTGGAAGGAGGGCGCGTCCGGCCCGTCGCGGCCGACGATGAGGAAGCCGAGCGCCACCATCTGGATCACCGTCTTCCACTTGGCGAGGTTGCTGACCGGCATGGGCACCTGGATCTCGGCCAGGTATTCGCGCAGGCCCGAGACCAGGATCTCGCGGCACAGGATCACCAGGGCCGGCAGCAGGACCAGGCCGGTGATGGCGTCGACCGCCACCAGCAGCACGATCACGGCGGCGACCAGCAGCTTGTCGGCGATCGGGTCGAGGAAGCGGCCGATCGCCGAGACCTGGCCGCGGTTGCGCGCGAGATAGCCGTCGAGGAAGTCGGTCAGCCCGGCCGACACGAACAGCACCAGCGCCAGCCAGCGCGCCCAAGGGCGGTCCAGGTAGAGGAACAGGATCAGCAACGGGATCACGCCGATGCGGCACAGCGTCAGCAGGTTCGGCAGGCTGGTCAACATGGCACGGGACGGAAAGGCTCTCGAGCGTTCGCGGGCGGCGGCGACCCCCTGCTGGGCCTCGTCACTATCGTGGCTTTGCCGCCTGGCGTCCAGGGTCGTTCCCCAAGGATTCACCGAGAGTTTTACGACAATGCGACGCTCACGGCGCGCCGTGAAAATGGTCGTAGATGCGCCGCGCCACGACGCGGCTGATGCCGCTCACCGCCTCCAGGTCGGCCAGGCCGGCGCGGGCGACCGCCTGGGCCGAGCCGAAATGATGCAGGAGGGCGCGCTTGCGCTTGGCGCCGATGCCGGAGATCTCGTCCAGGCTGGAGCGCAGGCGGGACTTGGTGCGGCCGCTGCGGTGGGTGCCGATGGCGAAGCGGTGCGCTTCGTCGCGCAGGCGCTGCAGGAAATAGAGGGTGGGGTCGCGCGCCGGCAGCAGGCGCGCGGCCCGGCCCGGCAGATAGATGCGCTCGCGACCGGCGTTGCGCTCCGGGCCCTTGGCGATGGCGGCCACCGACACGTCGCCGAGCCCGAGGTCGGCGAGCGCCTCGCGCGCCACCCGGAGATGGCCGGGCCCGCCGTCGATCAGGACCAGGTCCGGCCATTCGCCGCTGGTGCGCTCCGGGTCCTCCTTGACGATGCGGGTGAAGCGCCGGGTCAGCACCTCGCGCATCATGGCGTAGTCGTCGCCGGCGCGGTAGCCGGCCCCGGCCGGAGCCCCCGCGGTGCTCTCCGGCGCGCCCGCGGCGCCGCCGTCTTCGAGGCCGCCGGCCTGGCGCTCGCCCGGGGCTTCGGGCCGGGGGGCCTCGGATGGGGGAGCTTCGGGCCGGGGGGCCTTGGATTGGGGGGCTTTTGGTTGGGCGCCCTTGATGCGGAACTTGCGGTAGGCGGATTTGATGAAGCCCTCGGGGCCGGCGACGATCATGGCGCCGTAGGCGCTGGCGCCCTGGATGTGACTGTTGTCGTAGACTTCGATGCGCTGCGGCGGCTCCGTCAGCTCCAGCCGTTCGGCGAGGCGGCGGATCAGCTTGGCCTGGGCGCTGCTTTCGGCGAGCCGAAGCGCGAGCGCCTGACGGGCGTTGCTTTCCGCCTGCGCCACAAGCTGACGGCGCTCGCCGCGCTGCGGCACCAGCAGCTGCACCCCGCGCCCGGCGCGCACCGCGAGCGCTTCGGCGAGCAGTGCCTGTGAGCCCGGAGGGTGGCTCAACAGGATCAGCTTCGGCGGCGGCCGCTCGGCATAGAACTGCCCAAGAAACGCCTCGAGCACCTCGTCCGGCGCAGCGTCCTGGGCATGGGCAGGATAGTACGCCCGATTCCCGTAATTGCGGCCG
>JAWWCG010000656.1:0-2659 GCA_033720555.1 Kiloniellales bacterium
ATCCCGGTACCGGTCGGTCGCGGAGATCGCGCGCCGCGGCGAGGCAGAAAGGCGCTCGCGCGAGGCACCGAACCGCGAGCCCCTCGGCAAGCCCCCGTCGGACTTTCGCGAATATTATGGTTAACGGGGCTTTTATGCTCTTGCGAAATAATGGTTTTAGAGATGAGCGATTAACCAAGACTTCTTTGTCGATTTGTGATAAAATTTCCGAAATAAAATCGCCAAGTTTACTTTGTCATTTACCGTTTGTTAATGCATCGACTTTAGATTTCGCGAATGCAGGTAGCGAGCCTGAGGCCGTGCGGCGCCGCCGAACGACCGCCAGGCAAAGCCAATCGTGGTCCGCCCGCTCACTTTGCGAAGGGGCGACCGAGAGCGACACCATGGCGCACCAGGACGGTGGAATGAAGATGCGAGGCATCAGGTCAAGAAGGTCGCCCCGGCTCGGGGCCCGCCGCCCGGCGCGGCCGACCTTGACTCGCACGGGTCCAACTCTTTCTGGCCTGGCCCGCGCGGCCAGGGATCGGCGCGGCAACGTCAGTATCGAGATGGCCTTCCTGGTCACCTTCCTGCTGGTGCTGGTCATGGGCGCCTACGATTTCGGCCGGCTCGCCATGGAACAATCGACGGTCACCCAAGCGGCCCGGGCCGGGGCCCAGTTCGCGGTGCTCGACCAGGCCAACGCCACCAACGCCGACGGCATCCGACAGGCCGCCCGCGCCGAGGCGGAAGACCCCAACCTCGACGTGGATCCGGATTGGTTCTGCCGCTGCCCGGGCGGCCCGAAAACGACCGACTGCACGACCAACTGCACGGACGGGAATTTTCCGCCGATGTACGTGGAGGTCACGGTCGAGGATTCGCTCGCCATGCTGTTCGACTATCCGGGCTTGCCGGAGACCAAGACCTACACCCTGCGCGCGACCAGCACCATGCGGGTGCGGTGAGCGGCGATCGAGATTGCGGGACGGACACGAGATGATCGGCCGACTGTCAAACCTACGACGCTTCTGGCGCGACCGCCGCGGCACCGCGATGATCGAGTTCGCCTTCGTCGCGCCGGTGCTGTTCGCGCTCACCATCGGCACCATCGACGTGGGACGCCTGGTCTGGTCGGTCTCGATGCTGCACCACATGGCGCGCGAGACGACGCGCTTCGCCAGCGTTCGCGGCACCGACGCCAACAACCCCGTTGACGCGTCGGACATCGAAACCTACGTCGGGAACAGACTGATCGGAATTCCGGGGAGCGAGGTCACGATCGCGGCGACCTGCGTGCTCGCGGCCGCGCCCCCGCCTTGCGCCAGCGGCGATACCGTGCAGGTGCAACTGGACTACACCTATTCGTTTCTCCTCGGCAAGCTGGTGGGTCTCGACCCCCTGGCCCTCCAAGGAGAATCCTCGATGGTGGTGCTCTAGCGCCACCGCCGGGGCGGCCCGCGGTTGAGAGTGGCGGCGACCCCGCGGGTTCGCCTCGGCCCCTATAAGTGGAGCCTGAGTCAACGGCGCCGAGTCGGTCAAGCGGCTCGGCGCCGTTGCCTTTGCGGAGAGCGGGCGAGGCCTGCCAATCGCGCTCGGCCGACACGGGGCGCGTGACTTGCGCCCCTCGGCGGGGCTAAAGTCGCGGCGAGAGAAATCCCGAAGCGAGCCCGTTGCGACAGATGGACATAGCCTACGTTCCCGAAACAGCGAAGGCCGAGCGTGTCTTCGATGTGCCCCTGGTGCGCGCCACGCCCGAGACCCTTGCCGGCTACGGCCGCTTGGCGGATGACTACGACGGCACCGAGATCGAGATCGTCACCTGGCCGGCCTCGGGCCGGCGGCCGGTCGATCCGGGCACCGGCAACCAGGGCGGCGTGGCCGAGGGCGTGTTCGAGTTCTGGTGGGCCGGCGAGGTGCTCTACGGCCGCAACCGGGCCGTCGACGACAGCTACCTGATCGGCTGGAGCCGGCGGCCGGAAGAGGCCTCGGAGACCGCGCCGCAGCCGGCGCGCGACCGGCTCCTGATCTGGCACGCCAACTACCATCCGGACGGCGGCCAGTTGTTCTTTCCCCGCGAGGGCGTGCCTTTCGTCGCGCCGCTGGCGCTGCCCGGCGACGACGTGACGCCGCAGGATTTCACCGCCTTCTATTTCGACGGGACCCAGGGCCTCTACCTTCATCCCGGCGTGTGGCACGAGGCGGTCTTCCCCTTGGCCGCGCAGGCGTCGTTCGACGACAAGCAGGGCAAGGTCCACGCCCGCGTCAGCGTCGATTTCGCCGAGGAGTTCGGGGTCTTGCTGTCGGTGCCTCTGCGCGCGCCGTGAGGCACGTCGGTCCGAGCGCCGAGGCCTCGGCCTAGGCCGCGCGGCGCAAGGCCCGATCGCGCGCCGCCTGGCCGAAGGCGCGGAAGATCGCGAGCGACGCCGGGTTCTCCCGAAACCGCCATTCCGGATGCCATTGCACGCCGAGTAGGAACCTCGGACTCGCCCGCTGGGGGCCCGCCCGGTAGCTGACCGCCTCGATCAGGCCGTCGGGGGCCACGGCCTCGGCCGTGAGGTCCGCGGCCAAGCGATCGAGGCCCTGCTGATGCAGCGAGTTCACCTGGATCTCGTCGGCGCCCACCAGCCGCTGCAGGACGCCGCCCTCGACCAGGCGCACCGCATGGGCCGGGCCGTAC
>JAWWCG010000657.1:0-2652 GCA_033720555.1 Kiloniellales bacterium
ACCTCATGGTTCCGCCACTAGTGTCCATCAACGCCAGGTATTACGGCTGGCGGGTCGCGCTCTATATAGCTGGCATCATGTACGTGTCCATCGTCGTGACGGCGCTTCTCCTTACGGGCATCTTCGCTGCCTTGAGCGTCACACCGAACAGTGGCCGGGAGGTCGAGAAGGTGACCCGATTCGCCCTCGACTACACCTTCTGGATGAACCTGGTGATGGTCCTCGTCGCCGCACTTCTGGTCCGGTTCCATCGCGAACACCTGCGGGAGCACGTACGGGAGGAAAGGCAAGCGAGCGGCGCACCGTCCATTGGACCCAAGCGCCTGGCCGCTCTTAGCGCGCTCCTGGTGCTGACCATCGGCCTCGTCATCTACCTCGTCGCGCCCTGAGCCGGCGGGTCGATCAAGAGGCGAAGACCGACAGCCGCCGACCGCCCTGACCTTTGCGAGAACCTTCGCGATCGGGCTCGCGCCCCCATGCGGTGAAGTCGAGATTTCGGTGTGAACCCACGTCACCGCCCTTCCACCCCCCGGAAGTGCCGCAGAAGCAGCGGTCGGCCCAGGATCGCCAGCAGGACCATGGCGCTGAACAGGCCCAAGGCCAACGGGGCGGTTTGGGCCAGGCGGAATACGAGCGCCGCGGCCGCGGCTGTCGTCCCGATGGCACCAGCGCCCGTGAGGATCCTCGATCCGACCCTCTGAATGAAGGCAAGGCCCGATACGACAGCGAAGGTGAAGAGAAAGGCCAGGCTGGCCGACTCGACCAAGTCGGAGAGCGTCCCGACGAACGCGAAGAGCGCGGCGAGCAGAGCGAGAAACACGACGGCTCGATCCGGAACCCCCTTCTGATTCCGGTGCTCAAAGGAGCGAGGTAACTCGCCCGCCTGGGCCACCTCGTGGGAGAGACGGGCCGTCGCGAAGAGGGTTGCGTTGATCGCCGAGCCGGTCGAAAACGCCGCGGCGGCCGTAACGATCAGTAGCCCAGCCGCACCGAATGCCTGTTGGCCCGCGATCGAGAGAGCGATCTCTTTGTGTTCCACGATTGTGTCTGCGCCGATCAGCGTTGCGGTACCCACGGCCACCGCCACGTATACGACGATCACGCAGGCAATGGCTGACAGAACGGCTCGAGGTAGAGTTCGGCCCGGGTTGTCGATCTCTTCGTAGTCGTACGTCAGTAGTTGGAATCCCTCGTAGGCCATGAAGACGGAGACGGCTCCGAGGATCGCAACGCCCAAACCGGCGTCCGGAACCCCTCTTGAGAGGAGAGCCGGATCCCATCGCGTTATTCCGACCATGGCCAGTCCTAGGAGAACCGCGAGCTTGAACCAGACGAGGAAGATCTCGACTCCGCCTGCTTCGCCGGTTCCCCCGAGGTTTACGCCGAGAAAGACGATCAGAATCGTCACTGCTGCAATGCGCGCCCCCAAGGGGCCGAGAGAGAGAACGTGATTGACGTACTCCCCGAACGTGAAGGCGTAGACAGCGTTCGTCAGCACGTAGCCGAGGATGAGGACCCATGCGAGACTGCCGGCGAACCCCTCTTGATGAATCTCGCGCAGAAAGGTGAAGGCGCCTCCTCCCTCCCCGTAGCGATCGGCCAATCTCGTGTAGCTGTAGCCCGCCAGAAAGGCGAGCACACCGGCGAAGGCGAAGCTGAGCCATGCCAGTCGGCCAGCGATGCCGATGACGACTCCCAGCGTGGAGAAGATCCCACCTCCCACCATCCCGCCCACGGCCATGGCCCAGGTCCCCTGGAAGCCGAGCTTGTTCTGGGCGCTACCCATATCGGAGCCCTAACCAGAGTTCGATCTCGCTTCCGATCGCGATCACCCGATCGGAGAAGGGCCGGACGCACGTGGCTGCCTTCAAAGCGCTGCAGGCGTAGAGCCTCTCGCCCGCCTCAAGATCGCGGCGATCTGCCGACCCCGAAGGGCGGCGTTTCAGGTGGAGGTGTGAACGTAAACAAGAGTACGCGCAGAGACGTTCGCCCTCCGCGTTGACCCTTTCGGCCGGAGGCCGTTGTGCGGTCTGCTTCCCTCGTGTTCGCGAGCATCGATCGCCTTACGGAGGGCGTCGTGATGGCAGCTCAGACGGCGACCAGCTCCTCCCTCGGCTTCGACTTTCTCGGAGAGGTGCTCGCCCATCTGCTGGAGTTCGCGGGCGAACTCATTGTAGTCCTGCTCCATGCCGTTGAGGCAGGCGCTCCATTCTACGGTGTACTTGGCGAAATGTGAGAGGAGTTGCCTGCGAGTCGACCCACGGCGTACCTTTAAATGCGTTATCTTAATATCAAGTAACAAGTAGCCAAGATCTATATGAATGGCTAGAGGACGAACCGGCATCTGGAGGTCACTCAGCATTGGCTGGAGGTCACAAGACGACGGAGTTCGACCGGGCGCGCGATCGACTGTTCAGCGAGATGCATCGCTGCGGCGTGTGCGGTGCCGAGGAGGATCAGGTGGAGGAATGGCTCTCCGACACGATCGGTGTACTGGGCCAGCACTACCCGGAGTTGACACCCCTGCAGCTGGCCGTGCTTCACAAGGTGGGCCGCAACTTCGCCGCGCCGACCGTAGCGCATGGAGCGGGCAACGACGCTCGGAATCGGTAGCTCGGGGAAACACCGCGCCGCGCTCGAGCGGCGGTTGCA
>JAWWCG010000658.1:0-2647 GCA_033720555.1 Kiloniellales bacterium
CCGGGCCGGCGCCGAGCTGGGCGAGTTCGCCGACGCCGTGCTGGCGCCGGTGCGCCGCGCGCTGGGCGAGGCGGTGGAGATCGTCACCGAGCCGGGGCGGCGCCTGATGGGCGACACCGCGGTGCTGCTGTCGCGGGTCGAGGGCGTCAAGCCGCGCGGCGAGGAGACCTGGCTGGTCCTCGACGCCGGCTATCACACGCTGCCCGAGACCCTCGGCTATCGCTGGTACTTCCACGCGATCACCGCGAACCGGGCCGACGACGCCAAGACCGGCCGGTTCCGCCTGGTCGGGCCGCTCTGCGACAACGGCGATTCCTTCTATGACGTCGAGGGCGAGGCCCTGATGCGCCGCCTGCTGAGCGAGGCGCCGGCGCTCGCCGCCCACGAGGAGACCCTGCGCGCCCACCTGGTGCGCATGCCGAGCTTCCGCGAGCTGCCGGCCGCCACCGGGCCGGGCGACCTGATCGCCTTCCTCGACGCCGGCGCCTATTCCCAGGACCAGATCTTCGCGGTCAACGGCCGCGGCCGGCCGAAGGTGATGCTGATCGGCGAGGACGGCGCGCCGCGCACGATCCGCCGGCCCGACAGCTTCGACGACATGCTGCTCAACGAGGTCGACTGACCATGGCCGCCGACACTGGCGACACCGCCGGCCGCGAGGCGCGCGGCCGGGCGCACCTGATCCTGCGCGGCGGCCTGGTGATCGACGGCACCGGCGGTCCGGCGCGCCGCGCCGACGTGGCGGTCGAGGGCGCGCGGATCGCGGCGGTCGGCGACCTCGCCGGCTGGCGGGCCGACCAGGAGCTCGACGCCGCCGGCTTCGCGGTCGCGCCGGGCTTCATCGACGTCCACACCCACGACGACCGGGCGGCGCTCGCGAGCCCCGACATGGCGTTCAAGGTCTCGCAGGGCGTCACCACGGTGATCGCCGGCAACTGCGGCATCAGCCTGGCGCCGTTCCGCCCGGGCGGCGCGGACCCCGGCGCGCTGCCCGAGCCGATCGAGCTCTTGGGCGGGCCCGACGACTTCTTCCCGACGGTGGCGGACTACCGCGCGGCGCTCGAGCGCTCGCCGCCGGCGCTCAACCTGGCGCTCTTCACCGGCCACGGCATGCTGCGGGTCGAGGCGCTCGGCCGTGACTTCCGGCGCAGCGCCGAGCCGGCGGAGATCGCGGCCATGGGCGCGCGGCTGCGCGAGGCCCTCGCCCAAGGCAGCCTGGGCTTGAGCAGCGGCCTCGACTATCCGACCTCCAGCGCCGCCTCGACCGAGGAGGTGGTGGCGCTCGCCCGGCACGTCTCCGGCGTGGCCAACGCGCTCTACGTCTCGCACATCCGCGACGAGGCCGACGAGGTACTGGACGCCCTCGACGAGGCCTTCGCCATCGGCCGCGGCGCGGACCTGCCGGTGGTGATCTCCCACCACAAGTGCGCCGGGCCCAAGAACCACGGCCGCAGCCGCGAGACCCTGGCGGCGATCGACGCCGCCGCGCGGGACCAAAGAGTCGGCCTCGACGTCTATCCCTACACCGCCAGCTCGACGGTCCTGCTGGCCGCGCACGTGGCCGAGGCGAGCGACGTGCTGATCGGGCAGTCCGAGCCCCATCCCGAGGCGGCGGGGCGCTGGCTCAAGGACCTGGTCGCCGAGTGGGGCTGCGGCGAGGCCGAGGCCATCGAGCGGCTCAAGCCCGCCGGCGCCATCTATTTCCAGATGGCCGACGAGGACCTGGAGCGCATCCTCGCCTATCCGCGCACCATGGTCGGCTCCGACGGCCTGCCGGGCATGGCGCACCCGCACCCGCGCCTGTGGGGCACCTTTCCCCGGGTGCTCGCCCGCTACGTGCGCGACAAGCAAGTCCTCGACCTGGAGCAGGCGGTCCACCGCATGACCGGGCTGGCGGCCGAGACCTACCGCCTGACGGACCGCGGGCTGGTCCGCCCCGGCCAGTTCGCCGACCTGACGCTGTTCGATCCGGCGACGGTGCGCGACCGGGCCAGCTACGAGGATCCCGAGCGGCCGGCCGACGGCATCCGCCTGGTGCTGGTCAACGGCGCGCCGGTGTGGGACGCCGGCGCCGCCACGGGCGCGCGGCCGGGGCGCTTCCTCGCGCGATCCGATCGGGCGGCCTGACGGCCATGCCGCAAGCCTGCCCCGCCGCGGTTGGCCAGACGCTCGACGAGATCGAGACCCCGGCGCTGGTGGTCGACCTCGACGCCTACGAGCGCAACCTGGACCGCATGGCCGCGGCGCTCGCCGGCCGGGGCGTCGGCCTGCGGCCCCACGCCAAGACCCACAAGTCGCCGGTTATCGCGCTGGAGCAGATGGCCCGCGGCGCGGTCGGCGCGTGCTGCCAGAAGGTGGGCGAGGCGGAGGCCCTGGTGGCCGGCGGCGTGCCCGACGTCCTGGTGAGCAACCAGGTGGTCGGCGCCGGCAAGATCGCGCGCCTGGTGGCGCTGGCCGGCGCGGCGCGGATGGCGGTCTGCGTCGACGACGCGCGCAACGTCGCCGAACTGAGCGCGGCGGCGACGGCGGCGGGGGTCACGCTCCGGGTGCTGGTCGAGATCGAGGTCGGCATGGCGCGCTGCGGGGTCGCGCCCGGCGCGCCGGCCCGCGCGCTGGCGGCGCAGGTCGCGGAGAGCCCGGGCCTGGC
>JAWWCG010000659.1:0-2628 GCA_033720555.1 Kiloniellales bacterium
CAAGGCCCTGGGCGCGGAGGTTCGTATCGTCGGCCGCTCCCAGGACGAGGCGATGGTGGAAAGCCAGCGCCTGGTCGACGAGGAGGGCCTGGTCGAGATCTCGCCGTTCGACGATCCCTACGTGATCGCCGGGCAGGCGACCATCGGTCTCGAGCTGGCGGTCCAGCGCCCGGACCTCGCCGCCGTCCTGGTGCCGCTGTCCGGCGGCGGGCTGGCCGGCGGGATCGCCTTGGCGCTCAAGCGCTCCAACCCGGAGATCCGCGTCGTCGGGATCAGCATGGACCGGGGGGCCGCGATGTACGAATCGCTGCGGGCCGGCCATCCGGTCGAGGTGGAGGAGGTCGCCAGCCTCGCCGACTCGCTGGGCGGCGGCATCGGCCTCGACAACCGCCTGTCCTTCGCGCTGTGCCGGGACTATCTCGACGACATCGTGCTGGTCAGCGAGGACGAGATCTACCGCGCCCTGCAAACGATCTACTACGAGGATCGCCTGGTCTGCGAGGGCGCCTGCGCGGTCGGCGTGGCCGCCCTGCAGGCGGGCAAGCTGGGGCGGCTCGGCGGGCCGACCGCGGCGATCATCACCGGACGCAACATGGATATGCGGATTCATGCCGACATCATGGCGGGTCGGGACGTGGCGCTGGGCGACCTGGTGGTCGAGGGCCGCCCCTATGAGGTGTGACGTCGGCCGACCGGCCCGGCGAGAGGAGTGCCATTCATGACCAAGGGCAATGACGCCATCATCATCGGCGCGGGCGTGATCGGAACCGCGGTGGCGCTCGGCCTGGCCCGCAAGGGCCTCTCGGTGCTGGGCGTCGACCGGCTGCCGGCGGCGGGCTACGGCTCGACCTCGGGCTCGTGCGCCATCGTGCGGCCCTATTATTCGACCGTCGACGGCTGCGCCCTGGGCTGGGAGAGCCATTTCTACTGGCGCGACTGGGCCGATTACCTGCAGGCCGAGGACGAGCGCGGGCTGGCGCGCTACGTCAACTGCGGCTGCCTGCGCCTCAAGTCGCCGGCCAACGGCTTTCTGAAGTCCACCGTCAAGCTGATGGCGGAGATCGGCTGCCCCTACGAGGAATGGAGCGCGGAGCAGGTGCTCGAGCGCATGCCGGGCGTGGTGCTCGATAGCTTCGGCGAGGCCAAGGCGATCGACGACCCGAGCTTCGGCGAGCCGGCGGGGCCGCCGCTGCCGGGCGGCGTGTTCTTTCCCGACGGCGGCTACGTCAACGACCCGCAGCTCGCGAGCCACAACCTGCAGCGCGCCGCCGAGGCGGCCGGGGCCGAGTTCCGCTTCAAGGTCGGCGTCGCGGAGATCCGCCGCGCCAAGGGCCGCGTGGCCGGGGTGAGGCTGGACGGCGGCGAGGAGATCGACGCGCCGGTCGTGGTCAACGTCGCCGGGCCCCACTCCTACAAGGTCAACGCCCTGGCCGGGGTCGAGCTGGGGATGAACATCGCGACCCGGGCGCTGCGCCACGAGGTCTGCCACGTGCCGGCGCCGAAGGGGGTGGACTACGAGGCCCGCGGCTACGTCTTCAACGACGGCGAGACGGGCATCTACATCCGCCCGGAGATCGGCAACCACATCCTGATCGGCAGCGAGGACCCGGCCTGCGACGAGCGCCAGTGGGTCGACCCGGACGACTTCGACCGCGACTTCACCGAGCAGTGGCGCGTCCAGGTGATGCGCCTGGCGCAGCGCATGCCGGAGCTGGGAATCCCGTCGCGCAGCAAGGGCGTGGTCGAGCTCTACGACGTCTCCGACGACTGGATCCCGATCTACGACAAGTCCGACCTGCCGGGCTTCTACATGGCAATCGGCACCAGCGGCAATCAGTTCAAGAACGCGCCCATCGTCGGCGAGATGATGGCCGAGCTGATCGCGGCTTGCGAGTCCGGCCACGACCACGACGCCGAGCCGATCGGCTTCCATCTGCGCTACGTCGATCGCGACGTCAGCCTCGGCTTCTATTCGCGGCGCCGCCAGGTCAACCCGGACAGCAGCTTCTCGGTGCTCGGCTGAGGCGAGCCCGTGCGCGCCGCCGGGGCCGGCGCCCCGGCCGGATACGGCGTTAGCGGATGACGAGGTCGGACGGCGTCGCGGTCAGCACCTCGGGCCCGTCCGCGCCGAGGAGGACCGTGTTGGACAGGAAGTAGTCGCCGCGCCCGGTGCCGAGCAGCCAGGACAGGACGTGAAAGGTCATGCCCGCCTGGATCTCCCAGTCGCTGTCGGGGCGCAGGCCGGTGACGGTGTTGCCGCCGGTCCAGCTCGGCGGGAAGCCGATGCCGACCAGGTAGCCGCAATGATGGCGGCGGTAGTGCGCCAGGCCGGCCCGGTCGACCGCGCCCTGCCAGGCGGCGTAGACCTCGCGCGCCGGCGCGCCCGGCCGCAGGGCCTCGATCACGGCGTCGAAGGCCGCGTGGCAGACCCGCGCCATCCGCCGGGCGGACTCGGGGACGCCGCCGAGGAAGACCAGGCGGCCGAGGGGCGCGTGGTAGCGCCGCACGCAGCCGGCCAGCTCGAGGAACACCATGTCGCCGTCGCTCAAGGCGCCCTCGCCCCAGGAGGTGTGCTCCTCGCCGAGGCGGGCGGCCGGGCGGATGAACGGCCCGAAGCCGGGAAAGGTG
>JAWWCG010000660.1:0-2624 GCA_033720555.1 Kiloniellales bacterium
CTCGGAAGATCGGGCCTTCGTGCTCTCCGCCTTCCGGCTCGGCAACGTCGTCGTCGGCCTGCAGCCGGCGCGCGGCTACAACATCGATCCCCAGGCGAGCTACCACGACCCGGACCTGGTGCCGCCGCACGGCTACCTGGCATTCTATGCCTGGCTGCGCCGCTCGGTCGGCGTCCACGCCGTCGTCCACATGGGCAAGCACGGCAACCTGGAATGGCTGCCCGGCAAGGCGCTGGCGCTGTCGGCCGCGTGCTATCCGGAGGCGGCCTTCGGGCCGCTGCCCCATCTCTATCCCTTCATCGTCAACGACCCGGGCGAGGGCAGCCAAGCCAAGCGCCGCGCCCAGGCGGTCATCGTCGATCACCTGACGCCGCCGCTGACCCGCGCCGAGTCCTACGGGCCGCTCGCCGAGCTCGAGCTGCTGGTCGACGAATACTACGAGGCTGCGGGCGTCGATCCCAGGCGTCTCAGATACTTGCGGGAACAAATTCTCGATCTGGTTCAAAAGATCGGGCTGGACAAGGACTGCGGCATCGCCGCCGGGGACGGCGCCGACGACGCGCTCGCCAAGCTCGACAACTATCTCTGCGAGCTGAAGGAGATGCAGATCCGAGACGGCCTGCACGTCTTCGGCCGGGCGCCGCAGGGCGAGCGGCTGACCGATCTGCTGGTGGCGCTCACCCGGCTGCCGCGCGGACGGGACGGGGCCAACGGGAGAGGCGGGGATGCCTCGCTGATCCGGGCCCTGGCGGCGGACCTGGGGCTCGGATACTTCGACCCGCTCGACTGCGTCATGGGCGAACCCTGGGCAGGCCCGCGGCCCTCCGACCTGGACGGCTACGGCGCGGGCGCCTGGCGCAGCCACGGCGACACGGTGGAGCGCCTGGAGGGGCTTGCCGCCGACCTGGTCGCCGGCCGGCGCCGCTGCCCGGCCGGCTGGGCGCGCACCACCCAGGTGCTCGGCCACATCGGCGCGGTGGTGCGCCCGGCGGTCGAGGCGAGCGGCGCGGCCGAGATCGCCGGCGCGCTCGCCGGCCTCGACGGGCGCTTCGTCGCGCCGGGCCCCTCGGGCGCGCCGACCCGCGGCCGCCTCGACGTGCTGCCGACCGGCCGCAACTTCTACTCCCTCGACAGCCGCACCGTGCCGACGCCGGCCGCCTGGCAGCTCGGCTGGACCTCGGCGAGCCGGCTGCTCGACCACTACCGCCAGCAGAACGGCGCCTGGCCGCGCCGCCTGGCGCTTTCGGCCTGGGGCACCGCCAACATGCGCACCGGCGGCGACGACATCGCCCAGGCGCTCGCCCTCATGGGGGTCAAGCCGGTCTGGGAGACGACCTCGCGGCGGGTGACCGGCTTCGAGGTGCTGCCCGCCGAGGTGCTCGGCCGGCCGCGGGTCGACGTCACGCTCAGGGTCTCCGGCTTCTTCCGCGACGCCTTCCCGGCCCAGATCGACCTGTTCGATTCGGCGGTGCGCGCGGTAGCGGCGCTCGACGAGCCCGCGGCCGCGAACCCGATCGCCGCCCGGGTCGCGGCCGACGCCCGGCAGCTCGCCGACCAGGGCCTCGAGGCCGGCGAGGCGCGGCGGCGCGCCGGCTTTCGCGTCTTCGGCTCCAAGCCCGGCGCCTACGGGGCCGGGCTGCAGGCCCTGATCGACGAGCGCGGCTGGCAGAGCGATCGCGACCTCGCCCGCGCCTATCTCGCCTGGGGCGGCTACGCCTACGGCGCCGGGGCGGCCGGCCTGCCGGCCCAGGGCCTGTTCGAGGCCCGCCTCTCGGACGTCGAGGCGGTGCTGCACAACCAGGACAACCGCGAGCACGACCTGCTCGATTCCGACGACTACTACCAGTTCGAGGGCGGCCTGACGGCGGCGGTGCGCGTCCTCTCCGGCCGCCAGCCCGAGGTCTACCACAACGACCATTCCCGCCCCGAGAGCCCCAAGGTGCGCACGCTTGCCGACGAGATCGGCCGGGTGGTGCGCGCGCGCGTGGTCAATCCCAAGTGGATCGCCGGCGTCATGCGCCACGGCTACAAGGGCGCCTTCGAGATGGCGGCGACGGTCGACTATCTCTTCGCCTTCGCGGCCACGGCGCGGGTGGTCGGCGACCATCACTTCGACGCGGTCTACGACGCCTATCTGGACGACCCGGAGGTGCGCGCCTTCCTGGCGGAGATGAACCCGGCGGCCTTGCGGGAGATCGCCGAACGGCTGATCGAGGCCCAGGACCGCGAGCTGTGGAAGCCCCGCTCCAACTCGGCGCGGGCCCACCTGGAACGCCTGGCCGGCGGCGCGATGAAGGGCGTGACGGACAACGCCATGGACAACGCCATGGACGGCGCGATGGACGGCGCGATGGAGGAGGCGCAATGAGCACCCAAGCGAGCCAAGACGAGATCAACCAGCGGGCCAACGAGAAGGCGCGCAAGCGCAAGGCGGCGCGCGACAAGATCCTCGCCACCAAGACGGTCGAGAAGGGGCTCCTGATCGTCCACACCGGCAAGGGCAAGGGCAAGTCGACGGCGGCCTTCGGCCTGGCGGTGCGGGCGCTCGGCAACGGCCTGCGGGTCGGCGTGGTGCAATACGTGAAGGGCAAGTGGGAGACCGGCGAGCGCCACGTGCTGGAGAA
>JAWWCG010000661.1:0-2620 GCA_033720555.1 Kiloniellales bacterium
GGCTGCGCCCCCGCGCGCCGCGGGAGCGCCACAAGGACATCTGGGCCGCCCCCCGCTAGGAGTGGACGGCATCCCCCCCGCCCCCCAGAGGACTAGGGAGCGGCCCGGGCGCGCTGGCCGGCCCGCGCGCCTCGCCCTGGCCGCCGCGCTTGCCGCCGATCTCGCCGCATCGCTCGCCACCGCCTTGGGGCCGGGGCCGGCCACCGGCGCGGAGCACGGCGCCTGCCTCGAGGGCCTCTTGCCGCCGCAGCAAATCGCCTGCCTCGCCAAGGCGGCGATCGCCGCGGGCGAGCCGCGCCTTTGCCTGGAGGCCGAGCTGCCGGGCGTGCGCTGGCCGTGCGTGGCGCTCTTCGCCGACCGGGCCGACGACCCCTCGCTGTGCGGCATCTTGCCGGAGAGCGAGGGCGTGCCGGCCAGCGTAAGCCACGACCTCTGTCGCGTTCAGCTCGCCGTCTCCCGGCGCGATCCGGCGCTCTGCGACGGGCTCACCACGCCCAATCTGAGCGACGGCTGCTTCTTCCAGCTCGTCGAGACCGGCGGCGACCCTGCGCTCTGCGATCGCATCGCCAATCCGGATGTCAGATCGGTCTGCGCCTTCGATCCCGAGGCGGTCGAATAACCGCCGGGCCGGGCTTGCCCGGGACCGGGACACGCGCGCGACGTTTCGCCGCCGCCATGGCGATCTGCCGGCGCGAAGCCGCCGCTTGCACGAATGGCGTCCGGGCCTATAGTCGCGCCCGATGAACGGACCCATGAACGCGCCCGCGAACGCTTCTGTGAATACGCCCGGCACCGCGCCCGCGACGGGCCCGGCGGACCCGCTCGGCGTCGCCAAGGCGCCGGCCGACACCCGCGTGGTGGTCGCCATGTCGGGCGGGGTGGATTCCTCCGTCACCGCGGCGCTGCTCGCCGAGCAGGGCTACGACGTGGTGGGGGTCACCCTGCAGCTCTACGATCATGGCGCGGCGGTCCAGAAGAAGGGCGCGTGCTGCGCCGGCCAGGACATCTACGACGCCCGGCGGGTGGCCGACCGGCTCGGCGTCGCCCACTACGTGCTCGACTACGAGGCGCGGTTCCGCGCCGCGGTGATGGACGACTTCGCCGCGGCCTATCGGCGCGGCGAGACGCCGATCCCCTGCGTGCGCTGCAATCAGCGGATCAAGTTCCGCGACCTGCTGGAGACGGCGCGCGACCTCGGCGCCGACGCGCTCGCCACCGGCCACTACGTCGCCCGGCGCATGGGGCCGGGCGGCGCCGAGCTGCACCGCGCCGCCGACGCTGGGCGCGACCAGAGCTACTTCCTCTTCGCCACCACGCCGGCGCAGCTCGCGTTCCTGCGCTTTCCCCTGGGCGAGATGCCCAAGGCCGAGGTGCGCCGCCACGCCGAGCGCCTGGGGCTCTGCGTCGCCGACAAGCCGGACAGCCAGGACATCTGCTTCGTGCCGGGCGGCTCCTACGCCCGGGTGGTGGAGCGCCTCAGCCCCGGCGCGGCGGAGCCGGGCGACATCGTCGACCTCGACGGCCGGGTCCTCGGCCGCCACGCCGGCATCGTCCACTACACCGTCGGCCAGCGCCGCGGCCTCGGCGTCGGCGGCAGCGCCGAGCCGCTCTACGTGGTCGGCCTCGACGCCGCCCGGCGCCGGGTCGTGGTCGGCCCGCGCCGGGCGCTCGCCCGCGACCGGGTCGCCGTCGGCCAGGTGAACTGGCTCGACGCGCCGCCCGAGGACGGTTGGGGCGCGGCGGGCCGGCCGGTCGAGGTCAAGCTGCGCTCGGCGCAAGCGCCGGCGCCGGCGCGGGTCTTCGCCGGGCCCGACGGCACCGCCGAGGTCGCGCTCGACCAGCCCCAGCACGGCATCGCGCCGGGCCAGGCGGCGGTGTTCTACGATGGCACGCGGCTGATCGGCGGCGGCTGGATCGCCGGCGCGGAATTGACCGAGGCGGCGTAAAGGCGAGCGGCGCTTTGCCGCTTTAGCCTTTGGCTCATCTTCGATCCGCTATACTGGCGGGGCGAGGTGCCCCATGGCGAACGATCCGGGCGAGCCCGGCCGGCCGACCCACGCGGTGGAGAACCAGCCGCCGCCGCTGCCCGAGGTCAACCTGTTTGAGAGCGACCGGGTCCTGAAGGACGCGGTGGTGACCGAGGGCGGCGGCTGGGCGGCGGCGCGCCTGGCGGACTTCGGCGCCCTGGTCGGCAGCGAGCGGGTCCAGGAGCTGGGCCGCCTCGCCAACCGCCATGCGCCGGAGCTGAGGACCCACGACCGCTTCGGCCACCGCGTCGACGAGGTCGAGTTCCACCCGGCCTGGCACGAGCTGATGGCGCTCGGCCGCGCGGCGGAGATCCACGCGCTGCCCTGGCACCGGCCGGAGCCGGGCTCCCAGGTGGCGCGTGCGGCGCTCGCCTTCCTCATGAACCAGGCCGAGTCCGGCGTCTGCTGCCCCTTCGCCATGACCTTCGCGGCGATTGCCAGCCTGCGCGAGGCGCCGGCGCTGGCGGCCGAGTGGGAGCCGGCGCTCACCGCCGCCGGCTACGATCCGCGCGGCCTGCCGCTCTCCGCCAAGGCGGCCGCCAGCCTCGGCATGGCGATGACCGAGAAGCAGGGCGGCTCCGACGTGCGCGCCA
>JAWWCG010000662.1:0-2617 GCA_033720555.1 Kiloniellales bacterium
GAGATCCCGATCGCCGCCAACCACCAGACCTACATCGACTGGCACACCTACGCCCGGGCGACCGCGACGCTGGAGCGCGAGCGCTTTCTCTTCTTCCGCCTGCGTGAGGAGGGCATGACGCCGGAGCGGCTGATCTCCTGCTTCTTCCGCCGCCCGCTCTACACCACCGCCTACGGCCGCGGCTTCGGCACCCTCTACACCTCGGTCTACTGGCCGCGGCGCGGCGCCGCGCGCTTCCTCTGGCCCGACGGCCACTGGGACCTCTCGCTCGACCAGTTCGAAGAAGGCCGACGCCACCAGCGCTTCTATCCGGAAGAAAGCCTCAGCGCCGAGCCCGGCGGCTGAGCGGGCCTCACGCCGCCGGCGCCGTCTCGATCCGGAGCGGCTGCGGGACCAGGAGCTGGCGGTGCGGATAGGCGAACTCGATCCCCTCGGCCTTGAAGGCGTCCCAGATCTGCAGCAGCACCTGGCCGGTCACGTTGGCGGCGCCCGCCGAGGGATCGTTGATCCAGAACCGCAGCAGGAAGTCGAGCGAGGAATCGCCGAAGGCGCAGAGATGGCACACCGGCGCCGGGTCGCCCAGCACCCGCGGCACCTTCTTGGTCGCCTCGACGGCGACGCTGCGCACCTGGTGGGGATCGCTCTGATAGGCCACCCCGAAGGTCGTCTCCATGCGCACGAGCTGGTCGGAGAACGACCAGTTGACGACCTGCTGGGTGATCAGGTCCTCGTTCGGGATCAGGTACTCCTTGCCGTCGCGGGTCACCACCGAGACGTAGCGCGCGCCGAGCGACTGGATCCACCCGAAGGTCTGGCCCAGCTCGATCACGTCGCCCGGCTTGATCGACTTGTCGAGCAGCAGGATGATGCCGCTGATCAGGTTGGAGACCACCTTCTGCAGGCCGAAGCCGAGGCCGAGGCCGACCGCGCCGGAGAACACCGCGAGCGCCGTCAGGTCGATGCCCACCGAGTTGAGGGCGACCAGGATGGCGATGGTGAGCAGGGTGATCTTCAGCAGCTTGCCGAGCAGCACCTGGACCGAGGGGGTCAGGTCGTGCAGCGCCCGGATCCGCCGCTCCAGCAGGCTGGAGAGCGCCAGCGCGCCCCACAGCAGCACCGCCAGCAGGATCATGCCCTTGATCACCAGCAGCGCCGAGATGCGCAGGCCCCCGAGGGTGAGGGCGAAGGAATCGAGCAGCGCCACCGTCGGGTCTAGCAGATCGGTGATGCTGAGCGCGGCGATGGTCCAGACGACCACCGCGATGGTCTTGCTCATCACCGCGTTGCGGATCAGCGAGGCGCTGGCGCGGATCACCACCCAGGCGGTCACCAGGCTGAGCACGACCGACAGCAGGTAGCTGACGTTCGGCCACGTGGTCTCGCGCAGCAGCCCGGTGATCAGCCACAGCAGCAGCAGGAAGATGATCGGCATGGCTTGCCCGACCAGCACCGCGAGCAGCGGCCGGACGCGGGCCACCGGGCCGAGCGCGGCGAGGCGGCGCTCGAGCAGCGGCGACAGCCGCGCGCTGACCAGGCGCGCCACCAGAAAGGCCACGGCCAGGATGAGGAGCTGCAGCGCCACCCGCCAGCTCAGGATGTTGGTCTTCGCCCAGTCCACCGCGGACGCGACGAGGGCGTGAAGCGTGGTCAGATCGAAGGGCTGTTCCATCCGAGGGTCCACCATGTGGTTGGGGACGAGAAGGGGCCTCAGATTGGGTCAATCGCCCGAGCCGGATCAAGGGGGGCGGTCGCCCCGGGACTGGCCAGGGGACCGGCCGGGCGCGCGGCCGGGGGCGCGGCCGGGGGCCGGTCAGGAATCCCGGCGCATCCGGCGCGTCGAGGCGGAGGCGCTGAGCGTGCCGCCTTCGAAGACGCCGAGATAGTCGAAGACCGCCGCTTCGGAGAGCGGCGTCGTGACCACCACGGTGACCGCCACGTCCGCCGGGTCGCCCGCAACGGTCACGCCGGCGTCCACCGAGAAGGAGACGCCCCAGTCGGCCAGCTTTCGCTCGACCAGATCGCCGGCTTGCCTCTGGGTCTCGATCGAGCCGTCGGCGAGCGCCCGCGCCGCCTCCTCGGCGGCGCTCTCCATGTTGTTGCGGAGGAAGAAGATCGCGCCGAACTGCGCCATTCCGGCGACGATCATCACCAGGACCGGCACAATGAAGGCGAACTCGACGGCGCTCGCGCCGCGCTGCGAGCGGCGCTTGTTTTCCGGGTCCGGGCGACGGTCGCCCGCGGACCCAGGTTTTACCCGGCCGTGGCTCGTCGGCATGACGTCTGACCTTCTCGCGCGGCGCGAAGGTTGAAGGACCGCCCGCATTAAGGGAACGAAGGGATTAAGGATTCTTGAAGGCTTATGGTTTAGCGGCGCCGCTCGGGCCCGGCCCGGCGGTCCCGGCGCGCCGTCAGGCGACCCCTGCGGTCTCCAGCACGAAGCGGGCGGCGAACTGGATCACCGCGAACAGCGCCAAGCCGGTGATCAGGCCGAGGACCGCCAGGAAGGCGATGTTCCACTTGGTGGCCAGCGGGTTCCTGCGGCGCTCGTCGCCGCGGCGTTTGGCGTTGCGGCGCTCCCGGCCGCCGAGGACGGCCAGATAATAGCGCGACGACACCA
>JAWWCG010000663.1:0-2610 GCA_033720555.1 Kiloniellales bacterium
CTCCTCGGGCGTGCCCACCTGCTCGATCACGCCGTGGTCCATGACCACGATGCGGTCGGCCATGGTGAGCGCCTCTTCCTGGTCGTGGGTGACCATGATGGTGGTGACGCCGAGGCGGCGCTGCAGGTCCTTGACCTCGTGGCGCAGATGGACCCGCACCTTGGCGTCGAGCGCCGACAGCGGCTCGTCGAGCAGCAGCAGGCCCGGCGAGGTGGCCATGGCGCGGGCGAGCGCGACGCGCTGCTGCTGGCCGCCGGAAAGCTGGGCCGGGTACTTCGCGCCCTGGTCGGACAGGCCGACCAGGTCGAGCAGCTCGTCGACCCGCTTCCTGACCTCCGCCTTGGCCAGCTTGCGGTTCTCCAGCCCGTAGCCGACGTTGCGGCGCACCGTCAGGTTGGGGAACAGGGCGTAGGACTGGAAGACGATGCCGAAGTCGCGCTCGGACGGCGGCAGGGCCGAGATGTCGCGCCCGCCCTGCTCGACCGTGCCCGCGGTCTGGATGTCGAGCCCGGCGATGGCGCGCAGCAGCGTCGTCTTGCCGCAGCCCGAGGGGCCGAGAAAGCAGACGAACTCGCCGTCGAAGACATCCAGCGAGATGTCCTCGAGCGCCGTGAAGTCCCCGAACTTCTTCGTGAGGTTCCGGATCCGCAGATAGGGCGCTGGCCCGGCCCCCCCGTTTCCGCCCATGGCTGCCGCCTCACTCAAACGCGCTTGCCGGCCGCGAGCTTAGCAGTTCCGTCACTGCCAACCCAAGAGCATCGGCCGCCTCGCGGCGGCCGATGCGAACTCGGGCGATCGTCAGCCGCGTCTAGCTCTTCGGCTCCGACTTGGAGTCGTAGCGCGCCTGCCATTCCTTGAGGATGGCCTCGCGGTTCGCCGCGACCCATTCGAAGTCGTTGTCGATCATCGCCGCCTCGGCGTTGTCGGGATAGTACTCGACCGGCTGCGCGACGCCCGGATAGGCGACCACCGCGTAGACCGTGTTGTACATCTCGTTGGCTTCCTTGGAGACGGTGAAGTCGACCAGCTTCTTGGCGGCCTCCAGCTTGTCGGTGCCCTTGATGATGGCGGTCGCCTCCATGTCCCAACCGATGCCCTCTTCCGGGATCACGATCTCGATCGGCGCGCCTTGGGCCTTCACCTTGGCGCCGCGGTAGGCGAAGGAGACGCCGATCGGCGTCTCGCCGGCGCCGGCTTGACGGCAGGGCTTGGAGCCGGAGTGGGTGTACCAGGCAATGTTCTCATGGAGCGCGTCCATGTAGGCCCAGCCCTCTTCCTCGCCGAACAACTGCAGCCAGCTCGCGACGTCGAGGAAGCCGGTGCCCGAGGAGTTCGGGTTCGGCATGACGACGTGGCCCTGGTAGACCGGATCGGTCAGGTCCTTCCACGATTTGGGAATCGGCAGGCCCTTGGCCTCGGCCTCCACGGTGTTGACGCAGATGCACGCCACCCAGGCGTCCATGCCGGTCCAATGGGGCGGATTCTCCTTGTCGATGAACCTCGGATCGAGCTGGTCGCCGCCGGCCGGCATATAGGGCTCGGTCATGCCCTCGTTCTTGAGCAGCATGAGGCTGGTCGCCGCCAGGCCCCAGACCACGTCGGCCTGGGGATTGTCCTTCTCGGCCAGCAGCTTGGCCGTGACGATGCCGGTCGAATCCCGCACCCACTTGATCTCGATGTCGGGGTTCGCCTTGTTGAAGGCCTCGGCGTAGCGCGTGAGGTCGTCGGCCTCGATCGCGGTATAGACGGTGAGCTCGGTCTGGGCCTGGGCCGACCCTGCGATCAAGGCCGCGCTCGCGGCGGCAGCGATCGCGGCCCCGAGAAACCGCTTGATGTAACGTGAAGACATCCCCTCTTCCTCCCTGCTGAGTTCCCCCGCGCCCGCACTTTTCGACGCAAGCTCCGGGGCGGCGATGGTTACCGCATAGCCCAAGTCGGCAACGGTTTTGTGACGGAGTCAGCGTCCGCCGGGCCGCATGATCGCTGGCCGGGCGCTGTGTGTCCAGAATATTACAGTTGTATGACGGCGCCGGATGACAGGCGACGAGAGCGGGCGCCGGAGGGGGACCGGCCGGCGCCGCCCGGCCGCGCGCCTACCCAAGGTCGTGTCCGGCGAGGGTCTCGTCTAGCAGGGGTCGCAGCTACCCGGCGTCGCGCGCGGGCGCCGGCGCCGCGACGCCGCGGCAGCACTCTTCCGTCAGATAGGCCATCAAGGCGTCCATCACCGCGAAGTCGGGCCGGCAGCGCAGCACCCGGCCCTCGCGCGCCTGGGTAACCAGCCCGACGTTCACGAGCTGCGCGACGTGGTGGGACAGGGTCGAGGCCGGTACGCCGAGATGGGCCTGCAGTTGGCCGACCGCCAAGCCCGCCTCGCCGGCGCGCACCAGGAGGCGAAAGACCGCGAGGCGCGTCGGGTTGCCCAGCTTCTCCAGGCAGCGGGCGGCGTGGGCGAGATCCATGACCGGGACGCTAGCTATTTCCTCCGGCATTTTCAACCAAGCTTCCGGAACTATCGAACTAAAGAGAGCCCGGAGGAGGCCGCCTCATGCCTCGAGCCAGGCCGCCAGCCGCGCCGCCGCCTCGACCATCTCCGCCTCCCGGCCGGCGAAG
>JAWWCG010000664.1:0-2609 GCA_033720555.1 Kiloniellales bacterium
GATGGACATCTTGCGCAGCGGCGAGACGGTGGCCCGCTGGCTCACCGTCCCCGAAGGCCTGAGCAGCCACGAGATCGTCGCGCTGGTCGCGGCGGCCGAGGGCCTGACAGGCGATCCGGGCCCGGTGCCGCCGGAAGGCAGTCTGCTGCCGGAAACCTACCACTACGCCTGGGGCGACGACCGGGCCCAGTTGATCGCGCGCATGCAGGCCGCCCACCGGGAGCTGTTGGACGCCTTGTGGGCCGCGCGCGATCCGGAGCTGCCGCTGAACAGCCCCGAGCAGGCGGTGATCCTGGCCTCCATCGTCGAGGAGGAGACCGCGCTCGACGGCGAGCGGGCGATGGTCGCCTCGGTGTTCCTCAACCGCCTGGAACGGGGCATGCGCCTGCAGTCCGATCCGACCGTGGTTTACGGCTTGACCGAGGGCCGGGCGCCGCTCGGGCGCGCCTTGACGCGCAAGGACCTGGCGACGGCGAGCCCCTACAACACCTACATGATCGACGGCCTGCCGCCGACCCCGATCGCCAATGCCGGCCGCGCCGCCCTGGAGGCGGTGCTCGCGCCGGCGACCACCGGCTACCTCTATTTCGTCGCCGACGGCAGCGGCGGCCACGCCTTCGCCAAGACGCTGGACGAGCACAACCGCAACGTCGCGAAATGGCGCAAGCTGCAGCGCGAGAAGACGCAGAGCGTGGAATAGCCGGCCCGGCCGCCCGCCTGGCTCTCGAGTTACCCCCGCGCGCCGGCCGGTCCTTCGCCGGACCCCTCGCCGGATCCCTCCGCCCGATCCCTCCGCCCGATCCCTCCGCCGGGTCGCTTGTTGCGTCCCGCGGCCCAGTCTATAAAGGCGCCGCGCCCGCAACACCTGACGAGTTTCCTTTCCCTTGGCCGAGTCCCGACACCTTTCCAGCATGACCGGATTCGCCCGCCGCGAGGGCGGCGACGCCAAGGTGACGTGGTCGTGGGAGATCAAGAGCGTCAACGGCCGCGCCCTCGACCTGAGGTGCCGGATTCCCGCCGGCTACGAGCGGCTCGAGGCGGCGGCGCGCGAGACCGCGCCGAAGCACTGCGCGCGCGGCAACGTCACCATCGCGCTCAGCGTCAGCCGGCCCGAGGCCGGGCCCACGCTCAGGGTCAACCGCGACCTCCTGGACCAGCTCGTGCGCCTCGCCGGCGAGCTGGAAGCCGAGACCGGCGGCGGGACCCTGGCGCCGGCCCGCCTCGACGGCCTGCTCGGCGTGAAGGGGGTCCTGGAGGTGGCGGAGCTGGAGGAATCGAGCGAGGAGACCGACGCCCGGATCGCCGCCATGCAGAAGGACCTGGAGGCGGCCTTGAAGGATCTCGCCGCCATGCGGCGGGCCGAGGGCAAGCACCTGCGCAAGGCGGCGTCGGCCCACCTGGGCGCGATCGAGGCGCTGACCGCCAAGGCGGCGGCCAGCGCCGAGGTCCAGCCGGAGGCGCGGCGCGCCCGCTTGAAGGCGCTGGTCGAGGACCTGCTGGCGACGGTACCGGCCCTGCCGGAGGACCGCCTCGCCCAGGAGGCGGCCCTGCTGGCCACGCGCAGCGACGTGCGCGAGGAGCTCGACCGGCTGCACGCCCACGTGGCCGCCGCCAAGGAGCTGCTCGACGGCGGCGGCGCGGTGGGCCGCCGGCTCGATTTCCTCTGCCAGGAGTTCAACCGGGAGGCCAACACCCTTTGCGCCAAGGCCTCCGACGTCGAGCTGACGCGTCTCGGCCTCGACCTCAAGAGCGCGGTCGAGCAGCTCCGCGAGCAGGTCCAGAACATCGAATGACGGGACCCCGGACATGACGCCGCGACCCTGCGGGCCTCTCGCCGGCCGGCCGGGCGCCGGCCGCTGGGACCGCCGGCCATGAGTCCCGGCGCGAGTCCGGCCGCGAATCCCACCGCGAATCCGGCGGCGATCCGCCGCCGCGGCCTGATGCTCGTGCTATCCTCGCCGTCGGGCGCGGGCAAGACCACCATCTCGCGCCGGCTGCTGCGGGCCGACGCGCGGATCGATCTCTCGGTGTCCGCCACGACGCGGCCCAAGCGGCCGACCGAGACCGACGGCGTCGATTACCATTTCGTCGATCAGGCGGCCTTCGACGCCATGGTCGCCAAGGACCAGTTCCTCGAGCACGCGACCGTCTTCGGCCACAGCTACGGCACGCCGCGCGCGCCGGTGGAGGCGGCCCTGGCGGCGGGCGAGGACGTGCTGTTCGACATCGACTGGCAGGGCACCCAGCAGCTCGCCGAGCGGGCCGCCAAGGACCTGGTGCGCGTCTTCATCCTGCCGCCGTCGACGGCGGAGCTCGAGCGCCGGCTGCGCAGCCGGGCGCAGGACCCCGAGGACGTGGTGCAGGGGCGCATGGCCAAGGCGGCGGACGAGATGAGCCACTGGGCCGAATACGACTACATCGTGGTCAATCACGAGGTGGAAGAGAGCCTTGCCCAGGTGCAGGCGATCCTGACTGCCGAGCGCCTGAAGCGCGAGCGCCAGGTCGGGCTGCACGAGTTCGTCGAACGGCTGCGCAATCCCTAGCGAGTTTTACGTTCTCACGGAACCGGCCCGGCCCCCCCCCCCGCCCCCCCCCGCCGGGGAGTGGGA
>JAWWCG010000665.1:0-2609 GCA_033720555.1 Kiloniellales bacterium
CGAGCGGTCCGGGGCTCTCGAACTGGCGCGCCACGTTGTAGGCGATCAGGCCCGCCAAGGCGGCGATCAGAACGGCGGCCAGCCACGCGCCGGTGATCAACCAGCGCCGCATCGGAACCTACTGGAAGGCCGCGAGCACCAAGGACGCATTGGTGCCGCCGAAGCCGAAGGAATTCGACAGCGCCGCGCGCACCGGGCGCTCGCGGGCCCGATGTGGCACCAGATCCACCCCTTCGCAGGCCGGCGACGGAGAGTCCAGATTGAGGGTCGGCGGAACCACGCCCTCGTTGATGGCGAGGATCGAAAAAATCGCCTCGACCGCGCCGGCCGCGCCCAGCAGGTGGCCGGTCGCCGACTTGGTCGAGGACATGGACAGCCGCGAGGCGTGCGCGCCGAACAGCCGCTTCACGGCGCCCAGCTCGATCTCGTCGCCGAGCGGCGTCGAGGTGCCGTGGGCGTTGATGTAGTCGATGTCCTCGGGTTCGAGCCCGGCCCGGCGCAAGGCGCCCTGCATGGCGCGATAGGCGCCGCGCCCGTCCTCCGCCGGCGCCGTGACGTGATGGGCGTCGCCCGACAGGCCGTAGCCGACCACCTCGGCATAGATCTTGGCGCCGCGCTTCTTGGCGTGCTCCAGCTCCTCGAGCACGACCACGCCGGCCCCCTCGCCCATGACGAAGCCGTCGCGGTCCTGGTCCCAGGGCCGCGAGGCCCGCTCGGGCGTGTCGTTGAAGCCGGTCGAAAGCGCGCGCGCCGCGGCGAAGCCGGCCACCCCGATGCGGCAGACCGCCGCCTCCGCACCGCCGGCGACCATGACGTCGGCGTCGTCGAAGGCGATCAGGCGCGCGGCGTCGCCGATCGCGTGGGCGCCGGTCGAGCAGGCGGTCACCACCGCGTGGTTGGGGCCGCGAAAGCCGTATTTGATGGAGAGCTGGCCGGAGACCAGGTTGATCAGGGCGGCGGGGATGAAGAAGGGGCTGAGGCGGCGCGGGCCGCGTTCCTTCACGGTGATGGCGCCGTCGCACAGGGTCTCCAGGCCGCCGATGCCGGATCCCACCATGACGCCGGTGCGTTCCTGCTGGTGCGTGTCGCTCGGGGTCCAGCCGGCGTCCTCGACCGCCTGCTGGCCGGCCGCGATGCCAAAGATGATGAAGCGGTCGTTCTTCCTGAGATCCTTCGCCTCGACGTAGTCGACCGGATCGAAGCCGCCGTTCGCCGAGTCGCCGTAAAGCACCTGCCCGGCGATCTTGCAGGGCAGGTCGGAGACGTCGAACGACTGGATGGCGCCGATCCCGGAATGGCCCGCGATCAGGCGCTCCCAGCTCTTCGTCACGCCGCTGGCCAGCGGCGTGACGAGTCCGAGTCCCGTGACTACCACTCTTCTCATCTTGCCGATGACTCTTGAGGCAGCGCCGTCAGCACGGCAGGGTCAGGCTGGCGCCAAAGGAGCGGCTCAGAGATCAGGCGTTCTGCTGGATGAAGTCGACGGCGTCCTTGACCGTCACGATCTTTTCGGCGGCATCGTCGGGGATCTCGCAGCCGAACTCCTCCTCGAAGGCCATAACCAGTTCGACGGTGTCCAGCGAATCAGCGCCCAAGTCGTCGATGAAGCTGGCACTCTCGGTGACCTTGGCTTCGTCGACTCCCAGATGCTCGACCACGATCTTTTTGACGCGTTCGGCGATGTCGTTGCTCATAACCCTTCCTTCGATGACCGATGTCTCAGAGCAGCACACAGAATCCGGGCGGGGACCCGTACCCGGGCCCGGCCCCAACCGCCGGCCCCAACCGTAGGTCGAACCTCGGGTGCGCACCGGGCGCGCCTCTTATCACAGTTTCCGCCGATAGGAAAGCGTCCCCCGAACCACCTGCCGCGCCCACCCGAGCGGCGTCATATCATGGCCATTCCACCGTTTACATGCAAGGTCTGGCCGGTCACGTAGGCGCTTTCCTCGCTGGCCAGGAAGACGACGCAGCTCGCCACGTCCTGCGGCGTTCCGGGCCGCCCGGCGGGGATGCTCGCGAGGATGCGCTGCTGCTGGGCCTCGTCCAGGGCCCCGGTCATGGCGGTCTCGATGAAGCCCGGGGCGACGCAGTTGACCGTGATGCCGCGCGAGGCGACCTCCTGGGCCAGCGACTTCGAGAGGCCGGCGAGCCCGGCCTTGGCGGCGACGTAGTTGGCCTGGCCGGGGTTGCCGGTCGCGCCGACCACCGAGGTGATCGAGACGATGCGCCCCCAGCGCCGCTTCATCATGCCCCTGAGCGCCGCCCGCATCAGGCGGAACCCGGCGGCCAGGTTGACCTGCAGCACCAGGTCCCACTCCTCGTCCTTCATCCGCATGGCGAGATTGTCGCGGGTCAGGCCGGCGTTGTTGACCAGGATGTCGAGACCGCCGAGCTCGCTGGTCACGGTCTCGATCACCGAGTCGGGCGCCGCGGCGTCGGCGAGGTCGGCGGCGCAGGTGACGACGCGGCGGCCGAGCTCGCGCGCAGCGGCGGCCGTCTGCTCGAGCGCCTCGGCGTTGCGGGCTGCCACCCCCAGGTCGGCGCCCGCCGCGGCCAGCGACAGGGCGATCCCCTTGCCGATGCCGCGCGATGCGCCGGTGACGACG
>JAWWCG010000666.1:0-2598 GCA_033720555.1 Kiloniellales bacterium
ACGCCGCCACGTCCTCCGGCGAGCGGATGTCGGTGAACAGGACCGCCTTGAAGCCCGCCCCTAGCCCGCATTTCTCAAAGTAAGAGGTGCATCGGGGCTCTGGATCGGCGATAACTCTTCTGTGACAAAGGCTTAACGCGACGCAGAGGAGTTCCCCGATGCCGACGGAGTGTAGCCGCGATCTGTTCGAATATGAAGTGGTCGAAGGCCGCCAGGTGGTGGCCGCCTTCGACGGCGGGCAGGTGACCTCGGACGCCGGGGCGCTGCTGCTCGGCGCCGCGAATCGAGCGCTCGGGCTGGTGCGGCGCCTGGCAGGGTGCTTCACCGACGGCCGCGCGCCGGAGCTGGTGGAGCACACCGTCGCGACCATGCTGATGCAGCGCATCTGCGGCATCGCGCTCGGGTACGAGGATCTGGTCGACCATGACGAGCTGCGCCACGATCCGGTGCTGGCGACGCTTGCCGGCAAGCTCGAGGCCAAGCGCCAGGACTGCGCGCCGCTCGCCGGCAAGAGCACGCTCAACCGGCTCGAGCACGCGCCCGCCTCGGCGCTCGATCGCTACCACAAGATCGGCCACGACGCGGCGGCGATCGAGGAGCTGTTCGTCGCGTTGTTCCTGGAGGCCCACGCGAAGCAGCCGGAGCGGATCATTCTCGATCTCGACGCCACCGACGACCCTTTGCACGGCCATCAGGAGGGCCGCTTCTTTCACGGTTATTACGATTGTTACTGCTACCTGCCGCTGTACGTGTTCTGCGGCCGGCACCTGCTCGCGGCCAAGCTCCGCCGCTCCAATATCGACGCCGCGGCCGGCGCCGTCGACGAGGTTGCGCGCATTGTCGGCCAGATCCGCGAGAGCTGGCCCAGGGTCGAGATCCTGCTGCGGGCGGATTCGGGCTTTGCTCGGGAAGAGCTGATGGTCTGGTGCGAGGCGAATGCCGTCGATTACGTCTTCGGCCTCGCCCGCAACGCGCGCCTGGTCGGCGCCATCGCCGAAGATCTCACCACCGCCGCGGCCGAGAGCCTGGCAAAGAGCGGCCCGGCGCGCCGCTTCGCCGACTTCGCCTGGCGCACGCTCGACGGCTGGAGCCGGGCGCGGCGCGTGGTCGCCAAGGCCGAGCATCTGCCGCAAGGCGCCAACCCGCGCTTCGTCGTGACCTCGCTCGACGCCAGGACCATCGATGCCCGCACCCTGTACGAGGACGTCTACTGCGCCCGCGGCGAGGTCGAGAACCGGATCAAGGAGCAGCAGCTCGACCTGTTCGCCGACCGCACGTCAGCGGCGACCATGAAGGCCAACCAGCTGCGCCTGTGGTTGGCCTCGTTCGCCTATGTGCTGCTCGAGGCCTTGCGCCGGATCGGCCTGCGCCACACCCAGTTCGCGACCGCCACCTGCGGCACGATCCGGCTCAAGCTGCTGAAGATCGGCGCCCAGGTGCGCAAGAGCGTGCGCCGGATCAAAGTCGCCATGGCCTCAGCGTTCCCCTACCAGGCCGAGTATCACCTCGCCTATCTCTACCTGAAGCGCGCCGCCTTCTGAGCCTCCGGCATACCCAAACCCGCGCCGCCTCGGGCGTCCGCTGCCGCACGTCCAAAAATTCGCCGCTGACGGCATCCCCGCGCCGCCTGCGTCGCCTGCCGCCCCTCGCCGCCCAGTCCCGCCCAAAACACCTTGTCTCGCTTCCGGGTTTGAGAAATCCGGGCTAGCCGCGATCCTGCTCCGCAAGTTGGTGATCGTGATGTCCGCTGTGGGTCTTGCATTGCGGGCATGGAGGCCGCGACTGACCCTGGCCGCAAAACGGTAGGTCCAAGCGCCCTCGATCAGGACCCGCCGGGCATGGTGATTGCCGGCCTTGGTGATGTCGCCACGGCGCGTCCGACCGCCGCTCGAGGCTTCGCTCGGCACCAGGCCCAAATACGCCATCAGCTGCCGGGGATTGGCAAACCGGGCGAAGTCGCCGACCTCGGCGACCAAGGTCACGGCTGCGAGCAAGGATACCCCCCGCATGGCTTGTAAAGCGTCAACGACGGCGGCCATGGACCAGGTGGGCACGAGCTCCTCGATCTGGCCCATCAGGCGAGCGACCCGCGCCGCGACGTCCTCGACGGCGCTGACGTAGTCCTGCAGCACGATCTGCTGGGCGGGATGGTCGAAGCGCAGGTCGGCCAGCCAGCGCCGATGCGCCCGGATCCAGGGCCGGCCGGCAGGGATGCGCCCATGACGAAGGAGGAACGCCTGCAGTTGCTGGCGCGCCCTGGTCAGAGTACGGGCGGCGGCGGCGCGCGCCCGCACCAGATCGCGCATCGCTTCGTGGGTGGCATCGGGAACCCACACGGGCGTCAGCTCGCCGGCCCGGTGCAGCGTCGCCAGGGCGGTGGCGTCCGCCGGTCGGTCTTGACCCGATCGCCCGGACGTCGCGGAATCAGGGCCGGCGCCACCACCACGCTATGGCAGCGGAGCTCGGTGAGCTGCCGATGCAGGCCGTAACCGCACGGGCCGGCCTCGTAACACACCCGGAGCTCCTGGCCGCCCCGCCGCCGACGTTCGACCAGCCGGCGGACCACCTCGGCCCGGTTCTCCACCCGTCCCAGATGCC
>JAWWCG010000667.1:0-2574 GCA_033720555.1 Kiloniellales bacterium
ACGTCCTTGCCCAGGTACTTCTCGATCTCGGCGCGATCGGCCGCCGGAAGCTCGATCGACTTGCCGTCCTGAGCCAGTGCCGGCGGCGACCCGCCGGCAAGGGCCAGCGCGACGCCGAGCGCGAAAACCGCACAGATCCGTTTCACCGTCGAACCTCCCCCGAAAGTCATGGCTGGCTGCCAGTATGGGCCATAGATCGGGCTTCGGCCAGCGCCAGCCCGGAGAGCTAGCGCCAGTCCCTTGGCGGACCGCTAGAGAGTTTTCCGTTCTCCCGGAACCGGCCCACACCTCCGCCCGGCCACCCCAAGCATAGGATGGCATGGGTGGCCGGGCGGGGGCGCGGGCCGGTGCGATTCCACATGAGTGGAAAATGCGCTAGGTCCGGAAGAACGTCACCAGGACGAAGCGGCGGCCGGCGGTGACCGGCATGGCCTCGTGCACCAGGAGGCTGGAGAAGATCAAGGCGTCGCCGGTCGCCGGCAGGTAGAGCTGGGCGCCGTATTCGGGAAACCGCAGATGCCCCCCCTCGTAGTCGCCCGCGTTGAGGTTCAGGCTCATGGCGAAACGCCGCCCGCCGGCCGGGTCGACGTTGTCCCGGTGGGGCCGAAAGTATCCGCTGTCCCTGGCGTCGTAGCAGCCGATGCGCATGTGCTCGAAGCGCGTCGCCTTGTAGTCGAACGCCTTCATCATCTCCGGTATCACCCGCTTGCCGAACAGCGCCTGGATCTCGCCGGTCAGCGCCGGCTCGGAGACGAAGTGATCGCGCCGGACCTTGAGGTCGGGATTGGGCACGTTGGCCATCTGGCCGCGCTGTCCGCTGACCACCGGGGCCAGGGGCCTCTCGGCCTCCTCGTAGGAGCGGATCAGCCTTCGACAGAGCTCCGGGGCGAACACGCCCGGCACCAGAAGCACCGGCGGATGGGATCCGATCTCGCGCGGCTCTTCCTCGGGAAGGGCGTCCAGCACCCGCGCGACCTCCTGGACGTGAGCCGGATCGCGCACGTCCTGGTCGATCCGCAGGATCCGGCGGTTGGGGCCGGCGACGACGCAGGTCGGGGCGCCGTCGCCCGCCCACGCCTGGCCGGCGAGCGCCCGGCGCCGGTTCTCGAAGAACGAGAGGATCCGGCGCTCGGGATCCGCCAGAAGGGGAAACGGCAGGGCCGTGCGCGCCGCGAACTCGACGTTCCGCGCCGCCGCCTCCGCGTTGATGGCGAACAGGTGGGCGCGCCCGGCCAGGGCGCCATGGGCCTCCGCGAAGCCGCGCAAGACCTCGCGGGCGGCGGCCGACTCGTTGGTCTCGTAGCACAGGATCACGATCGGCTTGCCGAGGGCCAGCGAGTAGAGCGACATGAGCTTGCCGTCGACGTCCAGGAGCCGGAAATCGGGCATGCAGTCCCCGGCGTCGATCAGTTGAACGGGTAGCATGGCGGCCCCTCCCGGCCCGGCGCGCCGCCGCGCCGCCAGGCCCCCGTCCTTGCCACCGGCCTTGCGACCGGCCTCATGGCGGGGCTCGGCGTCAATCCTGACCCTTCGGCGCGTTCTTCTTCATGCACTCGGCGTAGGCGGCCTCGGCTTTCGTGGCGAACCCGCCGCCTTCGGCGGTCTCCTCCCAGGTCTGGTCGTCCTCGCCGATCGAGTCAACCTGGCCGTCGTCCCGCTCTGCCGCGCCCTTCGCGGTCTCGTCCTCCGCCAGGCTCCGGCAGTAGGTTTCCAGCTCCATCGCCCGCCGCTCCTCCGGCGACGGCGGCTGGCCGGCACAGGCCGCGAGCACCGTCAGGGCGAGCAGGGCGGCCGGCCCCGGTCTCGTCGGATACGCGCGCCGCATGCCTCGGGCCCCTTCCCTTGTTGCTGCGTGTTCGACGTTCGGTCTCGGGCGCAAGGACATGCCCCATCGCGCCGCGGGCGCCCGCGCCTCCGGCGCCGTCCGGCGGGGCGTCATTCTGACAAGGGAAAATCCGAGGCGTCAATCGCCGCCGCGCCCGCGCCGCGCGCGCGCCGCCCTCGGCGCCGCCCGGGCCGCGCCACAATCCTTAGTGACGTATCGTCGAACGACCGTATATGATTGGCGGATCTCGATTATGTGGCTACGGCGTTGTGGGGAGGCATCGATGTCGAAGACGGCAATCATTGCGATCGCGCTGGCCGCCGGTCTCGTGGCCGGCTGCGAGTCGATCAAGGAAGCCGAGCAAAGAGACGAGGCGCTCATGGCTCCGGTCAATTGCGCCACCGCCAAGGGCGACCTGAGGGTTCTCGAGAACGAGAAGGCCTACGCGGCGGACGAGCAAGCCAAGGGCACATCGATGGTGACCCCCGCGTCCCATATCTACGGCGGCGGCCCCGCAGGCGGGGTCACCGAGGACGAGCCCAACACCGAAGCGCTCGCCGCCGATCAGATGGAGGCGCAGATCGAGATCGGCCGCTACCAGCAAGCGGTGGACGAGAAGATCGCCAAGATCAAGGCGACCTGCGGCCTCTAAAGCATTTTCCACCCACGAGGTATCGCACCAGCCGGCGCCCGGTCATCCCTCGGGTACAATGGCACGGGCGGCCGGGCGGGGGTGCGGGCCGGTTCCG
>JAWWCG010000668.1:0-2571 GCA_033720555.1 Kiloniellales bacterium
CGCATGCTGGGGACGCTGGAGGCCATGCTGCGCCCCTTGGACAAGGGCGGGCTGGTCGGCAATCATCTGGTCAACCGCTACACCGACGCCCAGACCGAGGACGGGCTCACCGGCGCCGAGAGCACCGTCAACAGCTGCACCTTCTGGCTGGTCGAGGCGCTGACCCGCGCCGGGCGCTTCGAGGCGCGCCGGCTGGAGGACGCGCGCTTGATGTTCGAGCGGATGCTGGGCTTCGCCAACCACGTCGGGCTGTTCGCCGAGCAGACCGCGCTCAACGGCGAAGGCCTCGGCAACTTCCCCCAGGCCTTCACCCACCTGGCGCAGATCAGCGCCGCGGTCAATCTCGACATCGCCCTCGGCCGCCAGCCCTGAGGCGCGCCGCGCCCCTTTGCGGGGTCGGTGTGACAAATGCCACAGGCGCCGCCGCGCCGGCCGGCTAGGCTCGGCCCGTGGCCTCGCCGAGGCGCGAGGCTCTTTCGGGGGGAGGGGACGAACGCCTCGGTCGAGGTCGCGTAGCGGGCGAGGGGGCCGCCGCGCCCGGCGCACCGGCCCGCCCCAGGCAGCGAGGAGGCCCACGGCATGACAACCTGGAACCCGATCGGCTGGTCGCTTCTGGCGGGCGGATTTCTCTTCGGCGTGATCGTCGGCTGGGCGCAGGTTGGAGAGAAGTTCTGGCTGATCTCCTATTCCACCATGCTGGCCGGCCTGGCGGTCCTGGTGACGAACCTGCTGCGCGTCCTCTGGCGGGCCCTGCGCGCGCGGCTCCTGGTTCGTGGGCGGCCCCTGGTTCGCGGGCGGCTGCACGCCGGCCTGCCGAAGCGCTCCTAGGCCCCGGCCGCCGTCGCGTAACCGTCGCGTGCGCGTGCCTTGATACCGCGGTTAGCGCCGTCGTTGACGCCTCTCCCGTAGACTGGGTGCCCCGCCGTCCCGGCGGGGCCCTTTTTTCGCGGGGGCGCACGCGGCGCCTTCGCCGGACGCCGCGCCAGCCCCCCTTGACAGCGCCCGGCGCCGTCCTATCTCGAAATCGAATTTGGCGCTCGCCTGCGGGGAGCGCCGATTGGAGGGTCCGATCCACGAGGATGGGCCCCGAGGGACGGACCGAGACTGCATATTGCTTCTGACGGAGGATGTGTAGCGATGACTCGCATGGACTTTTCTCCCTTGTTCCGTTCGACCGTCGGCTTCGACCGCCTGTTCCGGCTGCTGGACAGCGCGGCGGAGCTCAACGACGGCGCGGCGGGCTATCCGCCCTACAACATCGAGAAGCTCGACGCCGACAAGTACCGCGTCACCCTGGCGGTCGCCGGCATGGGCCCCGAGGACCTCGAGATCGAAGTCCGGGAAAACGTGCTGGCCGTCACCGGCAAGACCGGCGAGGAGGGCGACAAGGACCGGCAGCCGTCCTATCTCTATCGCGGGATCGCGGGCCGCGCCTTCAAGCGCACCTTCCACCTGGCCGACCACGTGAAGGTCGAGGGCGCACATCTGGAGAACGGCCTGCTCGAGATCGAGCTGGTGCGCGAGCTGCCCGAGGAGATGCGCCCGCGTCGGATTGAGATCGCGGCGGGAGGCCCGTCGAAGCTCGCCGGCAAGTTCAAGAAGACGGTCGAGAAGATCTCTCACGCAGCCTAAGCGTGCCTGTTGAGCCGCGTGGGGAGGGCCGGGCCCGGGGGAGGTCCCGCCCGGCTCTTCCTTGCGCGTCGCGCCGGCCCCGGCCCGTGCGGGGACGCCGGCGCGGCGCGTCTGCAAGCTCGTCTGCAAGGGAGGAGATCTCGCGATGTGGAAGCAAGAGTTCGAACCCAGAGGCCCGCAGGGGCCGGACGACCGGGAGCCGCAGGCGGCCAATCTCGGCCGGCTGGTCGCGGTCGCCGTGGCGGCCGCCGCGGCTCTCGCCTTCGCGTCGCTCATGCCCGGCCCGCTGGTGGCGCCGGTGATGCGCGACCTGCTGCTGGTGAGCGCCTTCGGCGCCGTCGCCGCCGCCGCGCTGCGCCGCGAGCCGTTGTTCGCCCCGGCGGTCACCGCTTGGGACCAGGCGGCGCTCTTGTTGCTGCTCAGCCTGCTGTTGGGCTTCTGCGTCGACCCGGCCGCCGTGGCCGAGACGCTCCGGGATCTCGACGCCGGGATCGCCGCCGGAATTAACGCCGGGATCGACCCCGGGGTCGACCCCGGGCACGCTCCCGAGATTCCCGTCGCGGCCGGCGGCGCGCCGGCCTAAGCGGGCCCCGGCCTGGCCCGGCCCATCCGGCTCGCGGCGACCTCCGGCGGCGCCCCGAAAGGCGGCCGCCGACATTTCCGCTTTGACGCCAGCGGCGCCGGTCCTTAGAGAACACGGAAGCGCGCGGGGCCGGGGCCGCCGGCGGGCGGTCTTGGCGTGTGCGATGCCGTGTGCGATCCCGCGCGCGATCCATGTACGAGCTTGGCGTCGGCGGCCGCTTCGCCGGGGCCGGCCGGGGGGCGTCGGCGGTTGCGCCGTCCCTCGGCGTGTGGCGTGTCAGACCCGAGCGTGCCGAACCCGGAGGCCCTTATCGTATGTTGAAGCTTTTAAGCGTGTTCGTTTCCGTCTTTCTGGCC
>JAWWCG010000669.1:0-2567 GCA_033720555.1 Kiloniellales bacterium
AGCGCCTCGTCGCGCCGGCCCTGCTCCGCCAGGAGTCGGGCGCGCTCGAAGGTCGCCAGGGCGCCGTAGCCGCCGTCCGGGTCGCCCAGCTCGGCCAGGGCGGCGAGCGCCGCCTCGGTGTCGCCCTCCGCAGACAGCTCGAGGGCGGCGGCGAAGTCCCGGGACCGCTCGGTCCGGCGTTCGAGGTCCCAACTCTTCCACACCTGATAGGCCACGGTGCCCAGCACGATGGCCACCGCGAACCCGATGACGTAGGGCCCATACTTCTTGGCCAGCTCGCTGGCGCGGTCGCGCCGGAGCTCCTCGTTCACTTCGCGAAAGATGTCGGCCACGGCAGGGGCTCGGCTGTCGTTCTCGCAGCGCTTGGCGGACGGCGCCGGTCAGGCGCGCGCCGCAAGCCCGGCAGTCATAGGGGAAAACGAACCGCGAGGGCAAGTCCCGACAGAGCCTCGCAGGCTCGGGTCCGCTACGGCCGCCATTTGATGGTGCAGCCCATCGAGGGGACCTGGTCCTTCGGCCCCTGGCCGGTCTCGGCGACCTCAACCATGGCCTCGTAGAGCTCGCGGCGGGCGCCGGGCACCGCCTCGCGCTTCGATTCGTCGAGCCGGCCGCGGTATTGCAGGCCGAGGTCGCGGTCGAAGCCGAAAAAGTCCGGCGTGCAGACGGCGTCGTAGGCGCGCGCGACCTCCTGGGTGCGGTCGATCAGATAGGGGAAGTTGAACCGGTGCTCGGCGGCGAAGCGCTTCATGTTGTCGAAGGAGTCGGCCGGGTAGGCCTCGGTGTCGTTCGACATGATCGCGACCGCGCCGATTCCCTTCTCCTCGAGCGCCGCCACGTCGCGCACGATGCGGTCGATCACCGCCTTGACGTAGGGGCAGTGGTTGCAGATGAACATGACCAGGGTGCCGCTCTCGCCGCGCACGTCGGCCAGGGCGTAGCTCCGCCCGTCGACGCCCTCGAGGCGAAAGTCCGACGCCTGCCAGCCGAAGTCGCAAATCGGCGTTTCCGCGGCCATCGTCCCTCTCCTCCCTTGCGCGATCGCGTCCGGCCGCAGCCGGCCGCAGCCGGCCCGCGCCGCTTGCCCCTTACTGGCAAAGCGCGCCCTGCGGGTCAACGCCAAAGCGGCGGCCGGCCGGCGCGGGCGAGCGCCCTCTGGACGCGCCCTCTGGACGCGCCGGGGCTTTTCGGGAACACTATCGTCATAAAGCGCTTGGGGTGGGTTGGAAACGCTGCGGGCAACGATGGGCAAGGTCTATGCGCTGATGCCGCGAGGTGCCAAAAGGCACCGCCCCAGCCGCGCGCTTCATTTCACCCGCTCCGAACTGCACCAACTGCTCTCGCTCTACAGCCGGCGGGTGGCGCGCGGCGAATGGCGCGACTACGCGATCGATCAGGACGGCGGGCCGGCGGTCTTCTCGGTGTTCCGCCACAGCCACGAGCGCCCGCTCTATACCATCACCAAGCGCTGGTCCTCGCCGCACCAGAGCGTCACCTACCTGGTGGCCCGCAACCACTGCCCGCTGGCTCAGGCGGCCTGTCTCGACGACGCCCTGAGCGCCATCGAGGCGCGCCCGCGGGTGGTCTCCTAGCCCGCCCTCCCCAGAATCACCGGTTCACCGTGGCCCGTCCGGGCGCCGCCGCCGGCGACGTTGAATCGACCCTGTGTTCCTGATATGTTCTTATTCCTCGAAAGAACCGGGCGCTGGAGCCCCCATGGCGGCCATCAAACGCGGACAGCTCGACGGCGAGGAGCGGCGCCGGCGCGTCAGCCGGCTCGGCGACCTGGCCGAGGCCGGGGTCGAGGTGTTCTGCTGGTGCAATCGCTGCGGCCACAACTCGGTGGTGGAGACGGCCAGCCTGATCGGCGAGCTCGGGCCGGCCTTCCCGGTGCCCGAGGTCGGCGCGCGCATGCGCTGCTCGGGGTGCGCCAGCAAGGACGTGGCGACCCGGCCGCACTGGCCGGGCCTGGGCCAGGTCACCCGCCACACGTGAGCCCGGGCCGGTCGGGGCGCGCTGGGAGCACGCTCGGGGCATACTGGAGAGACCGCCGGCGCGCGCGCCCTGCGCTTGAGCCCGCGCTTGAGTCCGCGCTTGAGCCGAGTGCCTGAGCCGGGTGCCTGAGCCGTGTGATTGAGCCGCGCGCCGGGGTCGGCGTTAGGCGGCGAAGATGGAGAGCCCGGGGCCGTCCGGCAGATTCTCGAGCACCTCGAGCACGTCCTGGATCAGGCGGCCCTGGGCGAGCGGCACCCCTTCCGGATCGGTCACGTAATACCACCCCTGGTCCTTGCCGAAGGCGCACAAGAGGGTCTCGCCGTCGATCGCGATCAGCGCGACCACCAGCTCGCCGTCCTCGGTCTCCACCGGCACGCAGGCGCCGACCAATCCCTGGTCGACCAAAAGAGCGCTGTGGGACGCGATCGCCCGCACGTCCGCCGGCGTCAATGTGGGGTGGCCGATCGGCGTCACACCCATGCTGAACTCCCCGGTTTCACTGCCGGTCTCCGAAACCGGCCGCTTCGCCAGAGCTAACAGCGTCAGATGACCAAGACGTTAATGCCGGACTCTCG
>JAWWCG010000670.1:0-2567 GCA_033720555.1 Kiloniellales bacterium
ACCTCGGCTATCTGGTCACCCTGGTGCCCGACGCCTGCGCCACCTACAGCCAGGAGCGCCACGACAACACGCTCAGGGCCATCAAGGGCTACTGCCGGCAATGCGCCACCAACGAGCTGCTGGCCGAGATCGAGGCCGCCCAGGCGGCGTGAGGCGCGGTTCGGGATTGGGGCGCCGCCGCCCCGACGACGAAGCGAAGCCCGATCAGTCGAGGGCGCTCGCCCGGTACTCGGCTTGGGCGAGCCAGTCCTCGCGGATCTCGACGCCCCAGCCCGGCCCGGCGGGAATCTCGACCTTGCCGTCGCGCGCCTCGAGCTCGGGCGTGAAGATTCCGGCCTGCCAGGGATAGTAGTCCGCCGTCGGCTCGATCGAGAACTCGACGTAGGGCCCGGCGTTGGCGATCGCCCCCATCATGTGCAGCGAGAAGACCGTCACCAGGGTCAGGTTGGCCGAATGGGGCACGCAGATCAGCCCCGCCTCCTCCGCCATCTTGGCGACCCTGAGCGCCCGGGCGAGCCCGCCGACGTAGCACACGTCGGGCTGGACGATGTCGACGGCGCGCAGATCGACGATCCGTCGCCAGGTCGCGAGGTCGCAGTCCTGCTCGCCGCCGGTCACGTCGAGGGCGAGGGCGTCGGTCACTTGCTTGGTCCACTCGATCTCCCAATAGGGGCAGGGCTCCTCGAAGTGGCAGACGCCGTGGGCCTCCAGCATGCGGCCGACCTCGATCGCCTTGGCCGGCGTGTAGCAGCTGTTGGCATCGACCAGCAGCGCGGTGTCGTCGCCGAGCGCGCGGCGCACCGTCGCCACCACCGCCTCGCTGCGGCCCGGCCATTCGTCCTCGTCGTGGCCGCATTCCTTGCCGACCCGGATCTTGAAGGCGCGGTAGCCCGCTTCGTCGCGGAGCCGCGCCAGGCGCGCCGCCTCCGCCTCGGGCGCGATGTCGTGGCGCATGCTGGAGGCGTAGACCGGAAACGGCCGCGGCGCGCCGCCGAGCAGCTCGCAGACGCTTCGGCCCTCCCGCTTGCCGCGCAGGTCCCACAGCGCCGTGTCGAGCCCGGCCAGGGCCCGGCGCAGGTAGGAGCCCGGGAACTTGTGCTCGCGCTCGCAGACCAGTTCGACCAGGCGGTCGATATCGCCGGCATCGTCGCCCAGGTCATAGCCGAGGGCGTGGGGCGCCACCTGGCGGTGCAGCACCAGGGCCGTGATGTCGGCGTTGTAGGGCGAGACCTGGCCCCAGCCCTGGGCGCCCCCGGACGCCTTGTCGCCGGTGACCCGCACCAGGGCGACGTCCCGGGTGCTGAAGCTCTCGATCGACTGGATTTTCACGGGCGCACGGCGGAGAGCGGATCAGAACACGATCACGTTCCTGAGCGCCTCGCCGCGGTTCACCGAGGCGATCGCCTCGTTGATCCGCTCGAGCGGATAGCGCTCGGTGATCAGCTCGTCGAGCTTGAGCCGGCCCTTCTGATAGTGGGCCACCAGCCGCGGCACGTCGACGCGCAGGCGGGTCGAGCCCATCTTGCTGCCGAGGATGCGCTGGCCGCGGTCGGCGAACTCGAGCGGCTCGAACTGGGCCATGGCGCCGGCCGCCGGCATGCCGACGATCACCAGGGTGCCGGCGTTGCGCAGCAGGGCGAAGCCCTGCTCGATCGCCGTGACGCTGCCGACGGTGACGAAGACGTAGTCGGCGCCGCGGCCGCCGGTCAGCGCCTTGACCGCCTCGACCGGATCTTCGCTCGCCGGGTTGACGCAGTCGGTGGCGCCGAAGGCCCTGGCCGCCTCGAGCTTGGCGTCGGCCAGGTCGAGGGCGACGATCGGCTGGGCCCCGCACAGGGCCGCGCCCTGCACCGAGTTGAGGCCGACGCCGCCGGTGCCGATCACCGCGACGCTGCTGCCGGGCGGCACCTTGGCGGTGTTGACCACCGCGCCGAGGCCGGTGATCACGCCGCAGGCGAGCAGCGAGGCGCTGTCCAGCGGCACCTCCTTCGGGATCGGCACCACCTGGGATTCCTCGACCACCACGGATTCGGCGAAGGCGCCGGTCCTCAGGCCCTGCTTGATGCGCTGGCCCTCGGCGCCGTGGAAGCAGTCGTTCTTGTCGAGCCGGAACACGGTCTCGCATACGTGGGGATCGCCCTGGGCGCAGAAGAAGCACTCGCCGCAGGAGCGGATCAGCGTCACCACCACGTGGTCGCCGGGCGCGGCCAGGCTGACGCCGGGGCCGACCTCCTCGACCACGCCGGCCGCCTCGTGGCCGTAGACCGCCGGCAGGCGGCCGCCCCAGGCGCCCTCGGCGTAGTGGATGTCGCTGTGGCAGATGGCGCAGGCGGCGAGCTTGACCTTGACCTCGCCGGCCTGGGGCGGGTCGAGGCTCACCTCCTCGATCACCAGCGGCTTTCCGAACTCGTAGCAGACGGCGGCTTTCATGGCGACGGGCCTCTTTCTCGGCGTGGCGGTTTCGTTGGAACGCTGTGTTACCGAATTTTCGCCTTACGGAAAGAAAAATCGCAGGGATCGGCTACTGATTTTCGTTGGAAAATCTGCGCGGCAGTTCGCGTGGCAGG
>JAWWCG010000671.1:0-2553 GCA_033720555.1 Kiloniellales bacterium
ACGACGCCGATCAGCTTGCCGTCCCGATCGACGACGCGGTGGGCGAAGGTGACCCCGGGTCGGCCGGTGCTCTGAAAGCGGTACAATCTCGTCACGAAGACGTCATCGCGCGCGGCGGCTGCCTTATACCAAGGCCGCGTTCTCGGATCGTAATCGACTTGGCCCGTCTCGCTTCCGGTGATCTTTCCCCACGCCGACTGATAGACGTAGCGGTCCGTCATTTCACCGGGCGACCCTTGGATCTCGCGGAGGACGATCTTGGTGCCTACCGGAACCGGGTCGTTTCGAGGCCCGAAGGTGTCCAGGCCCTGCGGCAGCTTGACGATCTGATAGAAGGCGCCGTCCTCCTCCAGCCCGAAATAGAGACCGTAGTACTGCTCGGCGGCCTCGATCTGGCTATAGAGAACTTCCATGCCGTCGAACGACCGTGCGCCGTCGGGAAAGGCGGCGATCAGCTTGGCCGTGGTCTTCACGACCCGCCCGGTCTGAACGATGACGTTCATGATCTCGGAAACCAAAACGTTCCGCGCCTCGGTCATCTCGGCCTGGGCGGTCTCGATCGCGAGATTGCGATTGCTGAAATACAGAAAGGCCACAGTGGCGCCTATCATCGCGACCGTGATGAAGGTGAAGGTCGAAGCAACGCCGACTTGAAGCCGCACCCTCATCGCTCTGCCTTCCCCGCCACACCGGAGCCAATGTTCGCGAGCTCAAACGAACGCTCGGATCATCGCGCAGCAGATACTCGCACGTCGCGGCGGCAGGATTCCATGTACAATTTGTTCCGAAAAAGGCCGAACTCGCCGTGCCGCCAGGTGCCCCGGCCGCCGGCAAATCCGGATATTCTCTGGGCCGACGACGTCTCTTGTCGCCGCGAGAAGAGATCCCTTGCCCCTCGGCCCAACGCCGGCCAGCGCTCGCGCCGCCTATGGCCGGCGATCAGTTCGGCTCGTCGCTTCGCACGGCCGCGGATCGCGTCAGCCTTTGGCGACGCGTGATGTAGATGGCCGAGGCGACGATCAGCGTTCCGCCGATCAACGACCAGAGATCCGGCACTTCCGCGAACAGTAGGTAGCCGGCGAGCCCGGCCCACACGAGCCGCAGGAAGTCGAGCGGCATGAGCAGCGTCGCGTCGGCGAGCTGGAGCGCCTTCGCGAAGGCGAGATGACCGAAAGTGGCGAGCAGCGCGATCAGGGCGAGAAAGACGAACTGTTCCGGCGTGGGCCATGTCCAGACGGCAAGCGCCGGCGGCAGCGACAGCGCCGACAGGGTGAATGACATCCAGGTGACGGTGCAGATCGGCGAATCGACTCGCGAGAGATGCTTCACGAGCACCACGCCGGCGCCCCAGGTGACCGCCGAAAACAGAACGGCCAGCACGCCGACGCTGAGGTCGGTATAGCCCGGTCGCAGAACGATCAGGGTGCCGATCAGGTTGACGCCGATGGCGGCCCAGCGTCGCGCGCGCATCGGCTCCCGGAGAAAGAGCACGGCGAAGATCGAGCTGAAGACGACGCCGATGAAGCTGAGCGTCGTCGCCTCGGCGAGCGGCACCACGCTGAGCCCATAGAACCACGCCATCATCGAGGCGGCCCCGATCGCGCCCCTGAGGACCTGCAACCAAGGCTGCTGGCTGCGCACCGCGGCAAGGCCGAAGCGCAGCAGCAAGGGCAGCAGGAACAGCAAACCCAGAAGATTGCGGAAGAAAGCGATCTCGAAGGGATGAATGCCGGCGCTGGTATGCCGCACCAAGACATGCATCGTCGACAGAACCAGGGTGGCGAGCAGCATCAGGGCGATGCTGCGGCCGGTCGCGGTCCTCTCGCTCGCCAGGCTCGAGGTTGGCGCATCGACCTCCGGGGGCCGGACCGTCCGAGACATCGCCGCCGCACTCCTGTCGGGCGCTCGACTGACGCGCCCCGGGGCCGGCGGCCATCACGATGGAGCCGTCTCCTCCGCCATTCAGGCCGGGAACTTGCGGGCGATCTCCCGCCGGATATAGTCGGCTCGCTCCTCGCCGAGATAACGGTCCGCCGCAAAGTAGATCTTCGCCACCTCGCGCTGGACCTCCTCCATGAGCTTGCGGTCGTCCTCGTTGCTGCGCGGCACGCGAAGAACCGTGTCGCCGCCGTAGGTCGCCACCGGACGCTCTGGCGTGCCCTCGGGTCGCGCAATCGCCTTGCCGGCGGCCACCGCCTTGATGTCGCGCTTCAGCTTGACCCGCAGCATGGCCACGCCCTGGTCGGTCGTTCCGAGGTATTCGCGCTGGTGAACGTTGATCGGACCCTGGCCGACCCAGGCCTCCCAGTCTCCCGGGTTGCGCTGGCGCTCCTCGTAGGAGCGGTGGGCGGTCTGCCCGTAGAAGTCGACCGTTTCCCAGCCGACCTCGTCGCGCTCGCCCTGGCGCAGCACCTCGTCCTGGTCGTTGAAGTGGCGCCAGCCGAACTTCCGGCTGTTGGTATCGTCGAGTGATCTGCCCCCAGGTTCAGTACCACTGGCTAGTTTAGACTGCTCTGGTCGTGCTGTAAGCGGCGATCTGCCCGGAGCCCTTGG
>JAWWCG010000672.1:0-2542 GCA_033720555.1 Kiloniellales bacterium
AGGACCAATAGCTGCGGGGCAGGCGGGCCGCGCTCGAGGCGGCGCGGGCCTTCTCGCTGACCGCGTTGAAGCTCAGGCCCGGCGGCAGCATGAGGCCCTTCTGGGAGCCGGCCACGGTCACGTCGACGCCCCACTCGTCGTGCCGGTAGTCGATCGAGGCCAGCGAGGAGATGGTGTCCACCATGAACAGGGCCGGATGCCCGGCGCGCTCGATCGCCGCGCGCACCTCGCTCACCCGGCTGGCCACCCCGGTGGAGGTCTCGTTGTGGACGATGCACACGGCCTTGATCTCGCGGCCCGAATCCGCCGCGAGCCGGGCTTCGATCGCCTCGGGATCGGCCCCGTGGCGCCAGTCGCCGGGCAGGAAATCGATCGCCAGGCCGAGCCGCTCGGCGAGCCGGTGCCAGAGGGTGGCGAAATGGCCGGTCTCGGCCATCAGGACCCGATCGCCGGGCGACAGCGTGTTGACCAGGGCCGCTTCCCAGGCGCCGGTGCCCGAGGCCGGAAAGACGATCACCGGCTCGGCGGTCCGGAACACGGTCTTGAGATCGGCCAGGATGCCTTGGCACAGCAGGCCGAAATCCGGGCCGCGGTGATCGATCGTGGGCCGCTCGATCGCCCGCAGGATACGCTCCGGGACGTTGGTCGGGCCGGGGATCTGCAGGAAATGACGGCCGGCCTGCCGGGTCATCGGCTGCTCATCGACTGCTCATCGGCGGGTCATAGGCTGCTCATCGGCTGCCGCGGCTCCTGGTTCGGCGCCCGGCGAGGGGCGCGCGTCTGCAGTTTAAGGCTCTCGTGCGCATAGGAAAGCCCTCAAATTCGGCGGGCCGGCCGCCGGCCCCATGCCGCCCCCATGCCGGTCTGGTGCCGGGCGCGGCCGCGGGACGCGCTTGAACGCCGGCCTCCCATGTCATACATCGGTGCGGTGAGCGGCCCCAGGGGCGTTCGGCCGCCACGATTCCGCCATGCTTTCGTTGCGATACTCGCGAACAGCCCCATCCCTCGAGCGTGGCGGCGGGACGGCCGATCGGAGACAGCGCCTGTCTCGAGGCCGCTCCCGGCGACCATCGAAGCCCCGGCAACGTTAAAGGCCCGGCAACGTTAAAGGCGAGGTATCATGAAGAAATTGCTCATCGGTTTGCTGGCGGTGGTCGTCCTGGTGGTGGCGGCCCTTTTCATCGCGCCGCCGTTGCTGGGCAATTCGCTGATCAAGTCCCGCATCGTGGCGGCGGTGAAGGAGGAGACGGGCCGCGACCTGGAAATCGGCCAGCTCGACCTCGCCCTCCTGCCGTCGGTCACGGTCAGTCTTCGCGACCTGCGCCTCGCCAACGCCGAGGACATGCCCTCGCCGGACATGGTGCGCCTCGGCCGGCTCGACTTCGAGCTCGCGCTGTTCCCCCTCATTTCCAAGAAAGTGATGGTGGAGCGCCTGGTGGTCAGCGACCTGGCGGCCAACCTGGAGGTCAACGAGGCCGGCCGGGCGAACTGGGTCTTTCCACGCGAGCGCGACCAGGACGACGACGGCGCCGAAGCGCGCGAGGCGCGTGAGCCCGGCGCCCCGCTGTCGGACCTCCGGCTCGGCGACGTTCGCCTGGAGAACGCACGGATCGCCTACCGCGACCAAACCAGCGGGCAGTCGATCGAGGCCGAGGACCTCAACCTCACGGCGCAACTGCCGGACATCGCCTCGAAACTCGCGCTCACCGGCAGCCTGGTGCTGAACGGCAAGCCGGTCGACATCGACCTGGGCGTCGACACGCCCGAGGCGCTGATGACCGGGGCACCCGCGAAGATCGCCGCGGCGGTGACCTCGGAGCTCGTCAATGTGCGCTCCGACCTCGATCTGGCGCAGCAGCCGCAGCCGGCGGTCGATGGCGGCGCGACGGTCGAGATCGGCTCGGTCGGCGCGCTGCTCGCCTGGCTGGAGCAGCCCTTGCCGGCGGACCAGCCGGATCCGGGACCGGTCCGCATCGCCGCCACCTTCAACACCGAGGGCGCCAAGGTCCTGCTCGAGGAGGCGGTCGTCGAAGGCGAGGCCCTCGACCTCAAGGCCCAGGGCAGCTTCGAGTCGGTCGACGGCGCCAACAAGGTGGCGTTGACGGTGGACAGTGGGGTGCTCGACATCGACCGCTATCTGCCGCCGCCGGCGGACGCGCCCGCCGCGCCGGCCGCGCCGGACACCGAGCAAGCGCCGGCGCGCGCGGCGGGGGGGCAAAGGCGCTCGCCCATGGAGGCGATCCCCGACGAGCCCTTCGACCTGTCGGCCCTGCGGCAGACCGAGGCCGACGTGCGGATCGCCATGGCGGGCATCAAGGCGGCCGGCTACGAGGTCGGCACCCTGGCGCTGACGGCGAGCGTAATCGGCGGCAAGCTCGAGGTCGACCTGAGACAGCTCGCGCTCTACGGCGGCGGCGTGACCGGGACCCTGGGGCTGGACGCCTCGGGCGAGGCGCTCGGCGTCATGGCCGATTTCGCCGTCGACCAGGTGGACCTGGGCGCCTTGAGCGCCGTGGCGAGCGCCGGCGAGGCGCCGGTGGCG
>JAWWCG010000673.1:0-2531 GCA_033720555.1 Kiloniellales bacterium
ACGGCTCTTGCGGGTGGTCGGCACGCCCGGACGGCGGATCGCGCTCAGCTTCACGTTGGGCTTGACGGCGTCGAGCACCTCGGCCTCGAAGCTGTCGTTCTCGCCCAAGCAGGTCAGCACCTCCACCTCGCGGCAGAAGCTCGCGACGTGGTTGGCCGCCGCGATCACGCCGCCGGCGAAGACCTCGCGGTCCCGGTAGAGCGTCGCGATCAGGTTCTCCTTCGGCGATTTGCCGAGCGGCGAGACGTAGTGGTACTCGTCGATGATCGCGTCGCCGACCAGGAGCACGCGGTAGTCGCGCACGCTTTCGATCGTGGCGAGCAGCGTGTCGGCGATGTCGCGCTCGCGCTGCTGCTCCAGATAGCTGCGCAGGTTCGGGTCGTGGATGTCGAAGAAGCGGTTGAGCAGCGACGACGAGCTGAAGGTGATGTCGTCGGTGAAATGGATGCGCCCGCCGTAGTCTTCGACCGAGGCGCGCTCGTCGACGATCTTGCCGGTGGCGTCGTTCTCCGCCTCGGCGTAGTCCGCGCCCTTGGCGTAGACGTCGGGCTTGAGGGCGGCGATGACGTTCTCGGCGGTCGGCGCCTCGTTGATCGCCACCCAATTGACGTAGCCCAGCGCCGCCAGCATCTCGGCGCGCAGCGGCGCGGTGAACACCGGCCGCCCCGGCCCCTTGTTGACGTAGGCGTCGCCGGTGATGGTCACGATCAGCACGTCGCCTTCGGCGCGGGCCTGCTCCAGGTGGCGGACGTGGCCCATGTGCAGCAGGTCGAAGGTGCCGTGCGCCAGCACGACCCGGCGGCCGCCGGCCTGGGCCTGACGGGCGATGGCGACCAGCTCGTCGAGCGTCCTGATCTTGGCCCGCACCGAGGCCTCCATGTCGAGCCGGGCGGAACGGGCCCGCGCCGGAAACTTCTTCACGACCTTGTTCATTGGCGTTCCTCCGCCCGCGCCTCGTCCTTGCCGAGGTAGCGGAACCAGTCGGCCGTCGCCTCGGCGATGGCGTCGGGCTCCCAGACCGGGGCGTCGCGGTAGAGCTCGATGTGGTCCAACATGCGCTTGACGCCGTCGTCGAACGACGTCTTGGCCCGCCAGCCCAGCAGGGCTTCGATCTTCGCGGTGTCGGCGAAGGTGACGTCCGGCTCGCCCGGCCGGCGGGGGATGTGCACCGCCTCGCCGCCCAGCAGGCCGACCAGGCGGTTGACGCTGTAGTGGCCGCCCGAGCCGACGTTGAGCGCCTCGCCCGAGAGGTCGGAGGCCGCCGCCGCGACGAAGGCGTCGGCGACGTCGCTCACGTAGGTGAAGTCGCGGCTCTGGGTGCCGTCGCCGACCACGGTGAAGGGCTTGCCGGCCAGCTTCTGGGCGAGGAACACGCCGAACACGGCGCCGTAGGCGCCGGTCGTGCGGTGGCGCGGCCCGAACACGTTGAACAGCCGCAGCGACACCGCGGGCAGGCCGTAGGTGCGCGCCCAATGCAGCACGTAGCGCTCGCCGACCCACTTGGTGAGGGCATAGGGATACATCGGCCGCGCCGGCGCGCTCTCCGGCGTCGGCGTCGCGTCGGGCAGGCCGTAGCACGACGACGAGGCGGCGTAGACGAAGCGCGCGACGCCGGCCCGGCGGGCGGCCTCGAGCACCCGGACCGTGCCGTCGACGTTGGCCCGGTGGTAGTCGAGCGGCCGCTGGATCGACGGCACGATGTCGGCGAGCGCGGCGAGATGGAACACCCATCGGGCGCCGCGCATCGCCGCGTCGAGCGGGTCGGCGGCCATGTCGGCAGCCATGTCGGCAGCCACGTCGACGCGGTGGAACGAGAAGCGGCCCTCGGCCTCGGCGGCGGCCGCGAAGGCCAGGTTGTCGCGGCGCCCGATCGACAGGTCGTCGACCGCGATCACCCGGTGGCCGCCCGCCAGCAGCCGCTCGACCAGATGACTGCCGATGAAGCCCGCGGCGCCGGTGACCAGCGCGGTCGTCTGCGTCTGTTCGCTGGCGGACAAGCGATGGCCCTCCGATCCGCTCCAGGCCTTGCGGCGCCCACGGTCAGGGGCCGAAACCCTTGCGCGCGCCGGACTTATCCAAAACCGCCCCAAAGCTGCGCATTTCCCTTTAATAAATCATTAAAACACGGAATGCGACGCCGGGCTAAGGGGCCGGGATACGGGACCGGCCTAGCGGGCGTAGCCGACCGGCAGGACGGTGGTGTGCTTGAGCGCCTCCATGGCGAAGTTCGAGCTGACGTCGGCCAGCTCGGCCACCGCGATCAGGCGCTTGTAGACCGCGTCGTAGGCGGCGATGTCCGGCACCACGACACGCAGGAGATAGTCGATGTCGCCGCTCAGGCGGTAGAACTCCACCACCTCCTCGATCTGGGCGACGCCCTTGGCGAAGCGTTCGAGCCAGTCCGGGTTGTGCTGGCTGGTCTTGACGCGCACGAAGACGGTGACGCCGACGTTCATCTTCGCCGGGTCGAGCAGCGCCACGCGACGCTGGATCACCCCCGCCTTCTCCAGGTTCTGGATCCGCCGCCAGCA
>JAWWCG010000674.1:0-2518 GCA_033720555.1 Kiloniellales bacterium
GCCGCCGGCCACCGCGCCGAGCTCCTGGCCGCCTGGGACTACTGGGGCGGCCGGCCGGCCGGCAATCGATCCAGGGAAAACACGCCCTCGTGACGCGGCTTTTATTTGGCTTTACTTTCACTAGACTTAGGGCATGGTCTTGAGGTGCCAGCAGCCGGAACCCGGGCGAGCCGTGCGAACATGGCCATGCCGCCTGCCTTGATCGACCGTGGGCCCGCCGCTCCCATGGCGGCGCCTGCCGCATGAGCCAGCGCGCGCGCCTGGAGCGCCGCCAGGACGGCGACTGTCTGGTGCTCGCCTTCGCCGGGCCGTGGACCACGATGACGGTCGCGGCGCAGGACCCCGCCTTGGCGGCGCTGGCGCCCGGCGCCGCGCGGCGGGCGCGCCTCGACCTGAGCGGCCTCGAGGCCTTCGACACCACCGGCGCCTTGCTGGTCCACCGCACGGCCGAGCAACTCTCCGCCCGCGGCCTCGAGGTGGACCTGAGCGGCGGCCCGGCGGCCTATCGCAACCTGATCGAGACGGTGCGCAGCCACGAGGTCGATTGCCCGCCGCCGCCGCCGGGCAGGAGCGCGCTGGCCATACTGACGGAGCGCACCGGCCGCTCGACCTACTTCGTCCTCGACGAGGCCCTCAATCTGGTCAATTTCCTGGGCCACACCGTGATCGTCCTGATCGGCTCGCTGTTGCGCCCGAGACGCATCCGCCTGACCGCGCTGATCAACCAGATGGAACAGACCGGCCTCAACGCCTTGCCGATCGTCGGCTTGATCTCGTTCCTGATCGGCGTGGTCCTGGCCTATCAAGGCGCCGATCAGCTCCGCAAGTTCGGCGCCGAGATCTTCACGGTGAACCTGGTCGGGGTCGGCGTGCTGCGCGAGATGGCGATCATGCTGACCGCGATCATCGTCGCCGGACGCTCGGGATCCGCCTTCACCGCCCAGATCGGCACCATGAAGGTCAACGAGGAGATCGACGCCATGCGCACGATCGGCCTCGACCCCATGGAGGTCCTGGTGTTGCCGCGGGTGGTGGCGCTGGTCCTGGTGCTGCCGCTGCTCACCTTCTATGCCGACATCATGGGCCTGCTCGGCGGCGCCGTCATGGCCAACTGGGCGCTCGACATCTCGTTCTACCAGTTCGCCCGGCAGTTCAACGCGGCGGTGCCGGTCTGGTCGTTCTGGGTCGGCCTGATCAAGGCGCCGGTGTTCGCTTTCATCATCGCGGTCGTCGGCTGCTACGAAGGCTTCAAGGTGTCGATCAGCGCCGAATCGGTCGGCCAGCGCACGACCGCCGCCGTGGTCGAGGCGATCTTCCTGGTGATCGTCCTGGACGCGCTCTTCTCGATCATGTTCTCGATCCTGGGCATCTGATGAACGGCGCCAGCGATCCCGGCCGCCCCGATCGGCCGCCCGGCGGCGGGACCCAAGTGGCCCCGGTCATCGACGTGCAGGGACTGCGCACCCGCTTCGGCGGCCAGGTGATTCACGACGGCCTCGACTTCCGGGTCGAGCGCGGCGAGGTCATGGGCCTGGTCGGCGGCTCGGGAACCGGCAAATCGGTGCTCCTGCGCACCATCGTCGGCCTGATCCGGCCCGAGGCCGGGCGGATCGCCCTGTTCGGCCGGGAGACCGGGCGCCTCGCCGCCGCCGAGGTCCGCGCCATGCAGCGGCGCTGCGGCGTGCTGTTCCAGGATGGCGCACTCTTTTCGTCGCTGACGGTCGAGCAGAACATCGAGGTGCCGCTCAGGGAGCACACCCGCCTGAGGCCGGCCTTTCGCCAGCAGATCGCCGGGCTCAAGATCGGCCTGGTCGGCCTGCCGCCCGACTCGGCCAACAAATATCCCGCCGAGCTGTCCGGCGGCATGCGCAAGCGCGCCGGCCTGGCGCGCGCCCTGGCGCTCGACCCCGAGATCCTGTTCCTCGACGAGCCGACGGCCGGCCTCGATCCCATCGGCGCCAACAGGTTCGACGAGCTGATCAAGGAGCTGTCCCAGGCGCTCGGCCTCACGGTGGTGATGGTCACCCACGACCTTGACAGCCTCCACGCCGTTTGCCACCGAGTGTCGGTGTTGATCGACAAACGTGTTATGGTCGGCACCATCGACGAGTTGATGCGGGTGCCCGACGCCTGGATCCAGGATTACTTCACGGGTCCCCGGGGCAGGGCGGCGCTGGCGAGCGGCGGCCCGCCTCGCGGAGTCGGGAGCGCTATGCCGGTGGACGAGGGCGATCTGAAAGACGGCGATCTGAAAAGCGGCGATCCGAAAGCGGAGTCCGCGATCCGGGGCGGCGAGCAGGAGAGCGCCTGAGCCATGGAGACGCGCGCCAACTACATGCTTGTCGGCGGCTTCGTGCTGCTGCTGGCGGCCGGCCTCGCGGCTTTCGTGCTGTGGTTCGCCAAGCTGCAGTTCGACACCGAATTCGCGCGCTACGACATTCGCTTCACGGGCACCGTCACGGGCCTCAACGAAGGCAGCCCCGTGCGCTACAGCGGCGTGCGCGTCGGCGCGGTCACC
>JAWWCG010000675.1:0-2515 GCA_033720555.1 Kiloniellales bacterium
CGCCCGCACCGCTGGCAAGCCGGCGGGCGCCGTCCGGGGTGGGCTAGATAGCAAGTCGCACCGGCCTTGTCGATAGCCGTCGTTCGCCATCCTTCGCCGCCCATCTCCGTCGAGGGGGCGTCCTTCGCCGTCGCGCCGCCTCGAGAGGCGGCGGGGGGTGTCGCGCTGAGTCTGGGGGCGTCGGGGGGCGTCGGGGGGCGCCGATCTGCCTCGCGGGATCGTCGACCGAGCTCGAGCGGCGGGCCGCCCTCACACGTCGCCGGCGCCGCGGCGCGGGATGCGGATGTCGCGGTGCACCCAGACCGACATGACCAGGCCGAAGGCGAGCATCACCGCCAGCATGGCGGTGCCGCCGTAGGAGATCAGCGGCAGCGGCACGCCGACCACCGGGATCAGGCCCATCACCATGGCGATGTTGATGAAGACGTAGAGGAAGAGGTTGGCGGTGAGCCCGACGGCGAGGATCCGACCGAACTGGTTGCGCGACCTGAGCGCGATGGCGAAACCGTAGACGAACAGCAGGAAGAACAGGCCGAGCAGCGCCAGCCCGCCCAGCATGCCGAACTCCTCGGCCAGCATGGTGAAGATGAAGTCGGTCTGCTTCTCCGGCAGGAAGCTCAGGTGGCTCTGGGTGCCGGCCAGGAAGCCGCGGCCGGTGAGCCCGCCCGAGCCGAGCGCGATCTTGGACTGCAGGATGTGATAGCCGGAGCCGAGCGGGTCGCTTTCCGGGTCGAGGAAGGTGAGCACCCGCTGGCGCTGATAGTCGCGCAGGAACTGCCAGGCGATCGGCACCGCCGCGCCGGCCACGGCGACGGCGACGGCGAACATCCAAAGCCGCACCCCGGCGGCGAAGAAGACGGCGCCCGCCGCCATCACCAGCATCATCGCCGTGCCCAGGTCGGGCTGCTTGAGCACCAGGGCGGCCGGCGCCATGACCAGGGCGACCGGCACCAGAAGCGCGCTCGGGCGGACCAGCTCCTCCTCCCCCTGGCCGTGGAAGTAGCGCGCCAGCGCCAGCACCAGGGCGACCTTCATGACCTCGCTGGGTTGGAGCTGGATGACGCCGAGGTCGATCCAGCGCTGGGCGCCCATGCCGGCGGTGCCGACGAACTCGACCGCGCCGAGCAGCGACAGCGCGCCGAAATAGATCACGTAGGCGTAGCGGAACCAGATCCGCACGTCGATCAGCGCCGCGGCGAACATGACCGCGAGGCCGGCCCCGAAACGCACGGCCTGGCGCGACGCCCAGGGGTCGATCGAGCCCTCGGCCGCGGAATAGAGCATGGCGCAGCCGACCGCCGCGATCAGGGTGATGACGAAGACCAGGCCCCAGTTGATTTGGCCGATCTTCTCGGCCAGCGAGATCTCGGGGTTGCGCTCGAACGACAGCCGGGAGATCGCCATGGCCTCAGGACTCCGAGGCGCCGGCGTGCGCCGGTCCGGCGGCGACCGGCTGCAGGCCGCCGGCGCTGGGGTCGCGGCGCTGGGTTTCGGTCAGGATGTCGCGCACGATCGGCGCCGCCGAGCGCGAGCCGCTGCCGCCGTGCTCGACCACCACCGCGCAGCAGTAGCGCGGTCGGTGCACCGGCGCGTAGCCGACGAACAGGCCGTGGTCGCGATAGCGCCACTCCAGATCCTCGTTCTTCTTGACGCCGCCCTGACGCTCGCTGAGCGAGATGCGGCGCACCTGGGAGGTGCCGGTCTTGCCGGCCATGGCCCAGGACTCCTCCTCGATCCGCGAGCGGTAGGCGGTGCCGTGCTGCTCGTTGGTGACCGCGTCCATGGCCTCGGCGATCACCGCGAGGTGCGCCTCGGACAGGCCCAGGGGCGCGAAGCGCGAGGCCGCGACCTCGGCGGCGTGGGCGGCGGTCGCTTCCTCGCGCGCCGGGGTCTCGGCGTCGCCCGTCAGCGCGTCGCGAAAACCGCGCACCAGGGTCGGGGTCACGCCATAGCCGCCGTTCGCCAGGCGCGCGGTCATGACCGCGAGCTGCAGCGGCGTGGCGAGGACGAAGCCCTGGCCGATGGCGGTCACCAAGGTCTCGCCGCCCTGCCAGCGCTCGCCGATGGTGGCCAGTTTCCAATCGCGGGTGGGAATCACCCCGGCGCGCTCGCCGGGCAGCTCGATGCCGGTCGCCGCGCCGAGGCCGAGCCGCGTTGCCATTTCGGAGATCCGGTCGATGCCGGTGCGCCGCGCGATCTCGTAGAAATAGACGTCGCACGACTGCTTGATGCCGTCGTGCATGTCCATCCAGCCGTGCCCCTGGCGCTTCCAGCAATGGAAGCGCGCGCGCCCCAGTTTCATGAAGCCGGGACAGTAGACCCGCTCGTCCACGTCGATGCCGGCCTCCAGGGCGGCCAGGGCGACGATCATCTTGAAGGTGGAGCCGGGCGCGTAGGTGCCGGCGATCGCCTTGTTGTTGAGCGGCCCGAGGGGGTCGTTCACCAGGGCCTGCCACTGGCGGCTGCTCAGCCCGATGTTGAAGGCGCTGGCGTCGTAGCTCGGCGCCGAGGAGAG
>JAWWCG010000676.1:0-2513 GCA_033720555.1 Kiloniellales bacterium
CGACATGAGCGACCGCCTGCAGGCGCTCGCCCGGCCCGATGCGCCGGTGGCGCCGGCGTTCGACTCCTCCCTGGCCAGGGCCGACGAGGTGAAGCGCCCCGGACGCGGCGAGCGCGAGCCGCCGCCTGCGCCGCCTGCGTCGCCTGCGTCGCCTGCGCCCCGTCCGCCGGGCGGCCCCGACCCGACCTACCCGTCGCGCAACTTCCATTGATTTGGCCGGCGCCTCGCCTCACCTGCTAGGCTGCGCGCCGGCCCGTCATGATGGGCCGTCATGATGGGCCGTCGCGACGGACCCGAGACGCGAGCCAACAGCAGATCGAGGGGAGCGGACATGAACGATCTCCTGCACGACGTCGCCGCGCGCGCGAGCCGCTATCTCGCGGGCCTGAGCGCGCGGCCCGTCGCGCCCGAGCGCCGCGCCATCGACGCGCTCGCCGAGCTCGGCGGTCCGCTGCCAAAGAGCGGCTGCGCGCCGGCGGAGGTGGTGCGCCGGCTCGATGCGCTGGGCGCGCCGGCCACCGTGGCCAGCGCCGGGCCCCGCTACTTCGGCTTCGTCACCGGCGGCGCCCTGCCGGCCGCCCTGGCCGCCAACTGGCTGGCGGCGGCGTGGGACCAGAACGCCTTTTCGACGGTCAGCTCGCCGGTCGGCGCCGCCGTCGAGGAGATTGCCCTGGCCTGGGTGGTCGAGGCGCTCGGCCTGCCGCCCGCCTGGGGCGGCAGCTTCGTCACCGGCGCGACCATGGCCAACGTCGCCGGCCTCGCGGCGGCGCGCCACGCGGTCTTGGCGCGCACCGGATGGCAGGTCGAGGACGACGGCCTGATCGGCGCGCCGCCGATCACCGTGGTCGTCGGCGAGGAGGTTCACGTCAGCCTGCTCAAGGCCCTGAGCCTGGTCGGCCTGGGCCGCAAGCGGGTCGTGCGGGTGCCGAGCGACGATCAGGGCCGCATGCGCCCCGAGGCCTTTCCCGACTTCGAGGGCCCGGCCATCGTTTGCCTGCAGGCGGGCAACGTGAACTCCGGCGCCTTCGACCCGGCGGCGGCGCTGATCGCGCCGGCCCACGAGCGCGGCGCCTGGGTGCACGTCGACGGCGCCTTCGGCCTGTGGGCCGCCGCCGCGCCGTCGCGCGCCCATCTGACCAAGGGCTTCGAGCGGGCCGATTCCTGGGCGCTCGACGCCCACAAGTGGCTCAACGTGCCCTACGACTGCGGCTGCGCGCTGGTCCGCGAGCCGCAGCATCTGCGTGCCGCCATGTCGGTGAAGGCCGCCTATCTGGCCCAGGGCGACGCGCGCGACCCCTTCGACTTCACGCTTGAGTCCAGCCGGCGCATGCGCGGCCTCGAGGTGTGGGCCGCCCTCGCCAGCCTCGGGCGCGACGGCCTGGCCGAGCTGGTCGAGCGCGACTGCCGCCTGGCCAAGCGCTTCGCCGACGGGCTCGCCGCCGCCGGCTTCGCCGTTCTGAACGAGCCGGTCTTGAACCAGGTGCTGGTGTCGTTCGGCGACGCGGCGACGACGCGGCGGGTGATCGCGGGCGTGCAGGCCGAGGGGACCTGCTGGTGCGGCGGCACCGAATGGCACGGCCGGACCGCCATGCGGATCAGCGTGTCGTCCTGGGCGACCCGCGAGGCGGACGTGGACCTGAGCCTCGAGGCGATCCTGCGCGTCGCGAGGGAGTGCGGCTAGGCGTGCCGCTAGGCGCGCGCGGGCGCCGGGCTCACGCCGCCGCGGTCGCCGGTTCGGCGGGCTTGCCGAAGCGCTCCTCGGCGATCCGGTCGGCGGCCGTCGAGGTGGCGACGCCGTCGGCCTCGGCGCGCTCGAAGATCGTCATGAGGGTGTCGTGGATGCCGGCGATCCGGGCGAAGGCGGCCTCGCGGTCGTTGCGCTCGAAGCGGGCGCGGCCGTCGCGCGCCGCCTCCGCGCTGACGTAGATCAGGCCGCCGGCGTTGATCGCGTAGTCCGGCGCGTAGAGGATGCCGCGCGCGGCCAGGGCGTCGCCGTGGCGGTTCTCGGCGAGCTGGTTGTTGGCCGAGCCTGCCACCACCTTCGCCTTGAGGCGCGCCACCGTGTCGTCGTTGACGACGGCGCCCAGCGCGCAGGGCGCGAAGACGTCGACCTCGGCGTCGTAGATCGCCTCCGGCGCGACCGCGCGGGCGCCCAGGTCGCGCACCGCCCGCTCGACCGCCGCGGGGTGGATGTCGGCGACCACCAGCTCGACGCCCTGTCGGCTCAGGAGCTGGGCTAGCTCGCCGCCGACGTGGCCGAGGCCCTGGATCGCCACCCGCAAGCCGGCGAGGGAGCCGCGGGCGAGCCGGTGGCGGACGGCGGCGGCGAGGCCCATGTAGACGCCGTAGGCGGTCGCCGGGGCGGGATCGCCGGCGCCGCCGTTGCCGGCGCCGGCCACGTGGCGGGTGACCCCGGCCATGACGTCGACGTCCTCGACCGCGATGCCGACGTCCTCGGCGACGATGTAGCGGCCGCCCAAGGCGTCGACGAAGCGGCCCAGGGCGCGGAACAG
>JAWWCG010000677.1:0-2512 GCA_033720555.1 Kiloniellales bacterium
GATGTCCCCGCATCGCGCTTCGCCCCGCGCCTAGCGGCCCATCCAGCCCAGAACCAACAGCGCTGATTCAATCTGGTCGGGGACTGCTCTAGCTTGTGAGCCGGCCTAGCGGATGCCGGCGCCGCGCGCCGACCTTCGCGCGTAGTCGTCGCGGCCCGCCTCCAGCTCGTCGAACTTGGCGCGCAGCTTGGGGCGATCCATGACCAGCGCCATGCAGCGCCGCACCGCGGCGTAGGGCGCCAGGCCCCCGCTCGGCTCGAGACAGACGGCCCAATAGGCCATGGTGAGATCCACCAGGCTGAACCGCTCGCCCAGGTGATAGGGCCCGCGATCGTCGAGGCGCCGGTCGATCACCTGGAAGCGGTCGAGGACGCCGGCGATGGCGTGTTGTTCGACCGCCGCGGCGTCGTCCTCGCGCAACGCGAAGCGCCGGGGATAGAAGGCGCGCTTCAGCCAAGGCTCGAGGTCGTTCGTGAGAAAGAACAGCCCGCTCAGAAAGCGGCCGCGTTCGGGCTCGTCGATCCGCGGGGCGAGGTGGCTCAGGCGGTGGCGCTCGGCCAGGTAGAGGTTGATGGCGGGCGTCTCGGTGAGCGTCTCGCCCTCGGGCGTGACCAGCGCCGGCACCCATCCGGCCGGGTTGATCGCGAGGTAGGCAGGCGCGTGGTGCGCGTCTTCGAGGATGTTGACCGTGCGCAGCTCGTAGGCGATCTCGCCCTCGGCCATGACCATCTCGACCATGAGCGCCCGGGTGAAGGGGCCGCCGTAGAGCACGTACATTGCAGCGCCGGCCCTAGAAGAAGGCGAAGCAGCGGGTCTCGAGGCTTTCGCGGGGCGGCGCCTCGCTGGCCGCGTTCGGATCGTCGAAGGAGGTGTGAAGGGTGAAGCGGGCGCGCCCGTCGGTCGCCGAATCGTAGGTCTTGATGAGCAGCGCCTCGTCGAGCTGCATGGCCGGAAAGTAGTACCAGCGATGCGCCGGATTGTAGACGGCCTGCTGGATCTCGCCGATGCGCTCCTTGGCCTGGCGCTCCACCGACACCAGGTCCGCCGGCGCCACGCTGGCGGCGTCGCAAAGGGCGACCGGCGCGCTCAGCACCGGGCCGCGGATCGAGCGCCAGACGTTGACGATGGCGAAGCGGCGCGCGAGCAGTCGCTCGGCCTCCTCGAGGTATTCCCCGGGCGCGTCTTTGCGGGCGGCGGCGAAATGGTCGCGCAGCCGCCGCGGCCCGGAGCGGGCGGTGTAGTCGTTGTGGACGATCGAGGCGGGCTCGCGGATGCGCCGCGTCTTCTGAACGTCGTGAGAGGCCGAGCGCCGGGTATGGTCGAAGATCTCGACGCGGCGGGCGCCGGTCTCGCGGGCGACCAGGGCCTTGACCTCGGGCTCGTAGACCGCGGCGATCTCCGCGTCGTCGTAGAAATCGCGCACCGCGCTGGCGTGGCGCGCCAGCGCGAAGCCCTCGCGATCGAGGCTGAAGCCTTCGGCGCGGCGCCGGGCGTTGCGAATCGCCACCGGCTGCAGGACGTAAGCGCCTTGGTGGAGGCTGGTGTCGCCGCCACCCCGCGAGGCAACGTAGACCGGCGCCTCGTCGGCCGAGGCGAGGTATTTCAATGGGGCCTCGACGCCGTCGATCTCGCCAGGCTGTGTCGCCGTTGCCGCCACGCCGTCGCTCCTTCTCGCGCGTCGCCCGGCCGCAGGGGGAGGCCGCGCGGACCCGCTCGACGCTAGTCGAAGTCGGCAGGTTTCGCCAGGGGGCAGCGCGGCCCGGTGGAAAACCGCGGGACAAATGTGGACAAGTCGCGTTCTTCTCCACAACTTTCTCGCGCAACGCCGGCTGAACCGCCTTGCGGGCGTGCTTCGCGGCTGGCTAGGATCGTAAGCGAATCGAGACGCCTCCGGGCCGATCGATTCGGGAGACGCCAGGAGCAAGGACCCGCGTCCACGCACTCGGCGTCTCTCTTTTTGTCCACAGCTCTGCTTTTGTCCACAGGCCTGCGCGTCTGCGCAGGTTCGCGGCCTTTCCGCGGCTTGGCGCGTCCGCCGCGCACTTCCCCCGCGATCGAACGCGACGGCCCGGCCTGCCGTCGAGGGGTCGAAACGGCAACCGCCGGGCCATCGGCGTCAGGAGCAGTGGGTCAAGACTCCGCGTCCGGGCACGCGCCCGTCTTAGGCGGCGGTTCCTCCGGGTGTCAACGACATATTGTGGATCGCGCACAGGAATCATCCAAATATAGCGAGGTCCCCCGCTCGCTCGGGGCGGGCGCTCGCCAGGACCAAGCGCCGCCGGCAAGCGGTTGGCGCGGGCGCGCCGGCGACCCTCCCAGCGACCTTCTCGGCCGGGCTCTCAGACCGCATCCTCGGGTCGAATCCGCCGCTTCCAGTCGGGTATTGCCAAGCTAAAGGCGAGCATGATCAAGTAGCCGCGGGGCCAGAGGCCCTAAGCTGGCTGGGAACCGGCCCGGCAGACGAAGGCCGGGGTCGCGGGGATGCAGGGGAACAGGTGTCGGTCAACTCGGC
>JAWWCG010000678.1:0-2510 GCA_033720555.1 Kiloniellales bacterium
CGACAACCCTCTGGAGCTGTTCTTCGGCGGCGCGATCGGCACGGGTCAGATCGACATCAGCACGACCGCCGTCGCCGTCGGCCAGGCGGCGCCGCCCACCGATGCTTGCTTGATCGCCCTCGACCCCTCGGCGCCCCGCTCGCTATGGCTGACCGGCAACTCCACGATCGACGGCAACGGCTGCGGCGTCCACGTGAACTCCTGCGACGCCGCGGGACTCAGAGCCAACGGCCGTCCCGCCATCGTCGATGCGCCGCTGATCGACGTTTGCGGGCCGTCCTATTCCGCCCCCGGCACGCCGACCTTCCTGCCGAGCGAACCGATCGCCCGCAACGAGTGCACGCCGACCTGCCAGATCGAAAACCCGGTCGGCTTCAACGTGCTCGACGAGCAGGATGTGTTCGGCAACACGGTCAGCGACTGGCTCAGCGCGCCGTGCGGCCCGAACATTCCCAACATTTCCGGGAACAAGGACTACACCGTGCCCCCGGGCGTCCATTGCGGCGGGTTCAAGAAGACCGGCAAGGGCAGCTTGACCTTCGCCCCCGGCGTTCACGTCATCCGCAACGGCGCCCTGGACATCAAGGCGAACAACCAGATCTCCGGCACCGGCGTGACCATCATCCTGCAGAACGCCACCATCGATTGGGCGGGCGGCAACGACTACTGCCTGCGCGGCAGCGCGTTCCCGGACGTCCCGCTCCTGATCTACCAGGACCCCTTCGACGCGGCCGGCAACAAGACCCACAAGATCGCCGGCAACTCCGGAGCGGGCCTGGGGGGAATCCTCGATTTCGGCTGGCAGGACATCGACATCAAGGGCACGGCCCAGGTCGGCGGGGGCTGCCCGCAGACCACCTGCACGGCCTTCATCGCGCGGCGCATCAACACGGTCGGCACGACCGATCTCGTGCTCAATAGCGAATGCGGCGGCGCGCTCGCGGAGATCGAGCTGGGCTACCCGCTGCGGCTGGTGAAATGAGGGTCTTAAGAGTGGCTTATCCCGATCGTCCCCATTCGGCCCACCGCAGCCCGCGCCGCGACCCGTGCCGCGCGACGGCCGAGGTGGGTCGGACAGCGGCGTGGCCGGCATCGGCGTGGCGGACAGCGGCGCGGCGCTTCGCCGCGGACCAGAGCGGCGCCACCGCGATGGAGTTCACCTTCGTCATGCTGCCCATGATCGTCCTGGTCTTCGCCATCATCCAGTTCGGCGGGATCCTGTTCCTCAAGAACGACATGCAGAACGCGGCGCGCGACGCAAGCCGGCGCATGGCGGCGAGCTATCTCTGCTTCCAGGGCGGCCCCGTGCAATGCGGCGCGCAGACGCCCAACTACGTCGAGGATTTCGCCTGCGGCTATCTCGGCGATTGGACGCCGGCCTTCGCGGTCGACGTCAGCGAGACCGACTCGCCCGACGGCACCGACATGGCGGTGACCATCACCACCGACATGGGCGCGGCCGCCTTCGTCGACCTCTTCGGCCTCTTCGAGGGCCGGACCATGAGCGCGACCGCGGTCCTGCGCCGCGAATACGAGCCGGAGACGCCGCTCCCGCCCTGCCCCTAGACGCCGGCGGCGGCCGTCCCCCCGGTCGGGGCGCGGGGCGGCCTGGCGGCAAAGGCCCGAGGGTGCGCGAGCAAAAAAAAGCGCCTCCGAGCGGTGATTGGCCAGTCTGGAAGCGCAAAAAGGGGTATCGGCGAGACTTGTTCCACGCACGGGGGCATCGGCGCGGGCGTCTCTTGGCTCCAAGGTCGAGATCCCTCATCGAGTCTTCAAGTTAACTCTCGTTCATTCAAGGCGGCCGAGGCCCGCTGATGGATCTCGGGGCAGACCAAATCGAGAGCTGACGGCGACAATCGCCACCTCTATGCTCTTGCCGTCAGGCCCTGTCGCGGCCGGAGGAGCGCTCACATGCCGTACCTCAGACATGTCGCCGGCTTCGCCGGCTTCGCGGGCATCCTCGCCGTCCTGGCCGTCCTCGCGGGCGCGCCGGCCGCCGCACAGGAGGCCACGCAGGACGCCGCGCCGGACGCCACGGGAGAAGACCCCGGCGAGCAGGATTGGCTGTTCGTTCTGCAAGGCCGGTTGACCGCGGTTTCGGACGCCGCGCTGTCGCTACGCCCCGACCCGCAGGTGATCGCCTTCACCGACCGGCCGCGGCGCCTGGCGCGGCTGAGCGACGCGGCGACCCTCGCCTTGGCCTGGGGCGAGGGCGGGCCGGCGAAGGCCGACCCGCCGAACGCCTCGCTGGTCAACGAGGCCGACGGCGAACTCGGCGTCATCGAGATCACCGACCTCTCCGGCGACGCCGAGGGCATAACGGTGACGTTCCGGCGCTTGGAGGGCACCCTGCCGGCGGTCGGCGACCGGATCGCCCTGACGATCGATGGTCTCGGCGCCTTCGATTACAAGAAACTGCTGAACCTTAAATCGCTGAAGTCGCTCAAGTCCTTGTAGGGCTCGCCGTAGCCTGTCGCCCACCTGTCGCCCAATGAGGGGCGAACCGCCGC
>JAWWCG010000679.1:0-2506 GCA_033720555.1 Kiloniellales bacterium
CGGCCCATGTCTGGCAGGTGCAGGAGGTCTTCGGCGAGTCGGGCGGGCTGCGCCACGTGCGGCTGTTCAATGTCGAGGCGCCGCGAGACGTGCGCACCTTGACTTGCGCCGTGCTTGGCGACAGCCGCCGTTTCCGGCTGTTGTCGGAGGACCCGGACCATGGCGCGGCCCGCAGCCAATCGAGAGGCCAACTTCGCGGCCACCTGCAGGGCCCATCCGCCCACCGCGGGCGCGGCTAGCCGGTCCGAGCCGGTCAGGAATTCGTCAGGGCGCCGGGCCGACGATCTCCACCTCGGCCTCCGCCAGGCGCTTGGCGAAGGCCGGCGGCGGCGGCCGGTCGGTGATCAGGGCGTCGACGCCGGAGAGGTCGCAGACCCGCACGCTCGCCTGGCGGCCGAACTTGCTGTGGTCGGCCGCCACGATCACCCGATTGGCCTGGGCGATCACCGCCTGGGAGAACTCGGCCTCCTCGGGGTGGAAGTCCATGAAGCCGCTGCCCAGGTCGATCCCGCCGATCGACAAGAGCGCCGCGCGGCACCGGAAGCGCTCGACGAAGCGCACGGCCTCGCCGCCGAACAGCGCGCCGTCGTCGCCGCGCAACTCGCCGCCCACCAGGAACACCCGGTTGCCGTTGCCGTGCGCCAGGGTACGCGCGATTTCCGTGCAGTTGGTGATCACCATGAGATCGCGGTGGGCGACTAGCTCGCGGGCGATGTAGAGGGTGGTGCTGCCGGTGTCCATCATCAGGGAATCGCCGTTGTGCACCTCGGCGGCGGCGAGGCGGGCGATCGTCTGCTTGGCCTCGGCGTTTTCCTGCAGGCGCTGGCGGAAGCTCGACTCGCGGAGCTGGTCGGGCAGGCTGACCCCGCCGTGCACCTTGCGCACCAGCCCGTCGCGCGCCATCACGCGGATGTCGCGGCGGATGGTCTCGCCGGAGACCTCGAGCGCGCGGGCGAGCTCGGTCACGGTGCAACTGCCGCGCGCCGTGACCGCTTTCAGGATGGCCGATTGCCGGGCCGGTCCGAGCACCTTTCCCCAAGTCCCCCGAGAGAACGACAGAGGCCCAAGCTTAGGGGCGAACGGCGCGATGATCTAGACCGAATCTGTGGAATTTTGTTGATATCTGACAAAGTCTCTTGAATCCGCCTCGCAATGCGTTTTAATTCGATCAGGGGACGAAGCCCACATAGTCTGTCGGTGAACGGCCGGCGCGGCGGCGCGAACCGCCGGGGCGAGGCGCCCAAGCGAACAGGACCTGCGATAGAAAAGGGGAGGCATGGACAATGCTTGAACAGTTGAAGACGGTGACGGCCGCGGCGGCCGTCGCGGCGACGCTCGCCTTCGCCGGCCCTGCGGCGGGCGAGGTGCCGGAAAGCAAGGACCCGATCAAGCTGACGCTGCACGACTGGACCGGCCAGTACGTGACCGTCAACATCATGAAGCGGGTGCTCGAGGAGATGGGCTACAACGTCGAGCTGGTTCAGGCCGACTACATCGCCCAGTTCGCCGGCCTGGAATCGGGCGACCTCCACGTCGCGATGGAGATGTGGGAGACCACCGGCAAGCAGGCCATGGAGGCGAGCCTGGCGACCGGCAACACCATCGACCTGGGCGAGACCGGCATGGATGCCAAGGAAGAGTGGTGGTACCCGATCTACATGAAGGAGCAGTGCCCCGGCCTACCCGATTGGGAAGCCCTCAACGACTGCGCCGAGGCCTTCTCGACGCCCGAGACCGCGCCCAAGGGCCGCTATCTCGGCGGCCCGGTCACCTGGGCCGGGTTCGACGACGAGCGCGTCGAGGCGCTCGGCCTCGACTACGAGGTGGTGCACGCCGGCACCGACGCCGCGCTCTTCGCCGAGCTGGAATCGGCCTACGAACGCAAGGCGCCGTTCCTCGGCTGGGTGTACGCGCCGCACTGGGCGCCTGCCAAGTACGAAGGCGAGTGGGTCGAATTCCCCGAATACACCGACGAGTGCTACGACGATCCGAGCTGGGGCTCCAACCCTGACATGGCCTACGACTGCGGCAAGCCCTACGGCTGGATCAAGAAGGTCGGCTGGAAGGGCGGCGAGGAGATCTGGCCGTGCGCCTACGAGGCGATCCGCAACTTCCGCATCGACAACGACACCATGGGCCAGTTGATCATCGAGGTGGACCTCGAGGGCAAGTCGGTGGAGGACGCCGTCGAGGGCTGGATCCAGGCCAACGAGGACACCTGGCGCGAATGGGGAGCCTGCGCCCAGTAAATCGGTTATGGTGACGGCCCATTTGTTGTCGCGTCCCGCGCCGCCGGAGAGGTGAGCCGCCGGCGGCGCCGGGCCGCGCTTGAAGTCGAGAACACGGCATGGCGGCAGAGGGGTCGGCAGGAGCGGCGGGTCGCGCGGCCGCGCAAGCGGGCGCGGCGGCCGCGGGGCCGGGCGACAAAAAAACCAGCCGCGGCGGCGGGGAGCAGTTGGGCGGCCCCCCCAACCCGGGGCTGGGCGCCCCCCCGGGCCGGCCCCCC
>JAWWCG010000680.1:0-2506 GCA_033720555.1 Kiloniellales bacterium
GGTCTACCGTGTGACCGAAGCGATCTTCGAAGGGCTGGACGAGCTACGCGCCCAGAATGAGGTCCTGGCCGGCCTCGGCGCGGAGGACATGGCCGCCGCCGGCCAGAGCGCGCCGCTGCACGAGGGGGCGCTGCGTTATTTCCGCGAGCGCGGCTGGCGCTAGCGGCCAGGCTTCGCCTTGCCTAATGATGGCGCCGACACCAGCGCCGGCGCGGCGCGAAACAACAAGAGGGTGGTCATCCCTGCCCAAAACGTGTTCAATCCACCTATCAAACAGAGTGCGGTAAGCACTGGAAAGAAATGAATCGGCAGGGAGAGCGCGGATCAAGGCATCTTCGCGACGGGCGAGATCCTCGCGAGACCGGTCGAACGACAGGGCCCCTTTCGGGGCGCGGCGAGGGCGCCGGGCGATCGGCGCCCTGGTCGGTCGAGACTTGGGATTTGTTTTAGCATTCTTTCACCACGATTGGCAGGAAAGCGGGAGGTATCACCGATGAGAAAACTGACCGTACCGGCTTTGGCGCTTGGCGTTGCCGCCGGACTGATGTTGGCGGGCGCGGCTGGGCCGACGGCGGCGCAGGAACAGCAGTTCGTTTCGATCGGCACGGGCGGCGTGACCGGCGTCTACTATCCGACCGGCGGCGCGATCTGCCGCCTGGTCAACAAGGGCCGTAAGGACCACGGCGTTCGCTGCTCCGTCGAATCGACCGGCGGCTCGGTTTACAACATCAACACGATTCGCGAGGGCGAGCTCGACTTCGGCGTCGCGCAGTCTGACTGGCAGTATCACGCCTACAACGGCACCTCGAAGTTCGAGGAGGACGGCCCCTTCGAGAAGCTGCGCGCGGTCTTCTCGGTCCATCCCGAGCCGTTCACCGTGGTGGCGCGCGCCGATTCCGGCATCAAGACCTTCGCCGACCTGGCGGGCAAGCGGGTCAACATCGGCAACCCGGGCTCCGGCCAGCGCGGCACCATGGAGGTCGTGATGGAGGCGCTCGGCTGGGACAAGGACACCTTCGCCCTCGCCTCCGAGCTCAAGTCCGCGGAGCAGAGCCAGGCGCTCTGCGACAACAAGATCGACGCCATGGTGTTCACCGTCGGCCACCCCAGCGGCTCGATCAAGGAGGCCACCACCTCCTGCGATTCGGTGCTGATTCCGGTGACCGGCCCCGAGATCGACAAGCTGGTGGAGGAGAACTCCTACTACCGCAAGGCCACCATTCCCGGCGGCATGTATCGCGGCACCGACGAGGACGTCGAGACCTTCGGCGTCGGCGCCACCTTCGTCACCTCCTCGGACGTGCCGGAGGAGGTCGTCTACGTGGTGGTCAAGGCGGTGTTCGAGGACTTCGATCAGTTCAAGAAGCTGCACCCGGCCTTCGCCGACCTGAAGCCCGAGGAGATGATCAAGGATGGGTTGTCCGCGCCGCTGCATGACGGCGCCGTCAAGTACTACAAGGAAAAGGGCTGGATGTAAGCCCTGACGGGGCGGGGCGGGCGGCCGGGCGCCGCCCGCCCGACTCGCTGCCGGGTCCGGCGCCGAGGCCGGTTCCGACGAGCGCGCCGGGTCCCGACGCGCGTTTGACGCCAGCGAGAGGCGTGCCATGAGAGGTCTCAGCCTTGCGGCCGGTTCGGCGGTCCTCGCCGGCCTCCTCAGCTTCACCGGCCCGACCGGAACGGCCGCCGCGGCCGACATCGCGATCGGCACCGGCGAGCCCGGCAGCTCCTATCACAAGCTGGGGCGCGCGCTGTGCAGGCTGGTCGACTCGAGCCGCGATCAGCACGGGCTTTCCTGCGAGCCGCTGGCCACGCCCGGCGGCCTCTTCAATTTGGCCAACGTGCGCGGCGGCGCGATCGAGTTCGGCCTGGTGCCCTCGGATCTGCACTACTACGCGGTCGCGCACAGCGGACCGTTCCAGTTCGTCGACGCGACCTACGAGAACATCCGCTCCCTGTTCTCCCTTCACGCCGAGGTCTTCACCCTGGTGGTCCGGCGCGACGCCGGAATCGCCAAGCTCGACGACCTCAAGGGCCGGCGCCTCAACCGGGGCGTCTGGGGCTCCGCCGAGCGCGGCTTCGTTGACGCGCTGCTCGCCGCGAAGGGCTGGTCCGGGCGGGACTTCCTGTCGACCGAGGAGCTGCCGGTCTCGCAGCAGTCGCTCTCGCTCTGCCACGGCCGGCTCGACGCCGTCGTCTATTCGGCCGCGCACCCCGACCGCGACGTCGCGCGGGTGCTGCAGCTGTGCGACGCCGCCCTGGTCGGCGTCAAGGCCGAGGAGGTGGCGGCGATCCAGGCGCGCAGCCCCTACTACGTCGCCGGCGTGATCCCCGCCGACAGCTACCCCGAGGCCGGGGCCCAGGTCGGCACCTTCGGGATCAAGGCGACGCTGGTCAGCTCGGCGGAGACCGACCCGGAAACCGTCTACGCCGTCGTGAAGGCGGTGTTCGAGAACCTCGACCGCCTGAAGCGCGCCAGCCGGCCGCTGATGCCGGTGGCGCCGAGCGA
>JAWWCG010000681.1:0-2499 GCA_033720555.1 Kiloniellales bacterium
CGGACGGCTGTGCTCGCGGAGATAAAACGGCCAGAACTCGGCGTAGGTTCTCAGGCGTTCGTCTCGGCTCATCGACCTATCGATCCCGCTGCTCCCGATGTGTCTTCCGTGCGCCTTCGGCCCGGTTAAACCGATCCGGCGCGCGCGATCGTGTTTGACCCGGGGACGCATTATAACTAGAGTTTGCGCCCACGCGGCCCTCGCGGGCCAGGTCAACGAGGCGATCATGCGGTACGAGCCAGTCCCCGGCTTGACAAGCGCCGACCCGCTCCGGCGGGCGGCCTGCGCGTGCGCCGCGACGTCCATCATGACCACCACCACGAAAACGTCCAGCGGGCGGCCGGGGTGATGTGACCTGAAAAGCGAAGGGTTGGGAGATCACCACAGGCCGTCCGGACCGGGCGGCCTTTCTGATTCCGGAGGGAGGGCTTCTCGGCCAGGGGCGGCGAAGAAGAGGAAAATGACGCCGATGCGTGAGATACGCCTCCTAAAGCCGGGCGACGAAGAGCCGCTCGAACGCTTCCTTGCCGCCCGCGGCGACGAGGGCCACCTGCTGCGCGCCAACCTGGCCCGCGGCGGCCTCGAGGACCGCGGAGCGCCCTATCAGGCGACCTATGCCGCCGCCTTCGCCCGGGGCAAGCTCCGCGCCGTGGCGGCGCACTGCTGGAACGGCATGCTGCTGCTCCAGGCCGAGGAAGCCGCCGAACGGGTGGCCCGGCGCGCGCTCGCCGCCTCGCGCCGAGCGCTGAGCGGGCTGCTCGGCCCCTGGGGCCAGGTGGTCTGGGTCGCCTGGACGCTCGATCTGCCGCCGGACTCGCCCGGCCTCGATCGGCCGCAGCGCGGCATGAGCCTCGATCTCGCGGGCCTCGAGCCCCCCGACGCCCTCCGCCGGGGCGAGCTGGCCTGCCGCCGGGCGCGCAGCTCGGAGCTCGAGCTGCTCTACAACTGGCGCGCCGCCTTCGAGGCCGAGGCCCTGGGCCTGGCCGACGATCGCGGGCTCGGAGCGGCCGCGCGGCAGATGATCGACAGCCTGCAGCGGACCGGCGACAATTGGGTGCTCACCCATGGCGGCCGCCTGGTCGCCGCCTGCACGGTGATGGCCGAGACGGCCGAGGCGGTCCAGATCGGCGGCGTCTTCACGCCGAAGGACTTGCGCAATCGGGGCTACGGCCGGGCGGTCGTGGCCGGCGCGCTCCAAGCCGCGAAGGCGCGCGGGCGCCGCCGGGCGCTGCTGTTCACCGACGACCCGGCGGCCGAGCGTGCCTACCGCGCGATCGGCTTCGCGCGAGGCGGTGACGTCGGCCTGGTGCGCGTCGCCGGCGTCATGGAGACCCGGGATCCCGGGCGCGGCGCTTGCATTTCCGCCGGCGACGGCGTAGGCAGCGCCGGTTCCGCTCGAGTTCCGGCCGGCAAGGCGGGCGACGGTCGCGATGGCTGTCGGGCCGGCCTGCCCGCGGCAAGGAGTTGCATGCCATGAGCTACAAAGTCGCGGTCGTCGGCGCCACCGGCGCGGTGGGCCGGGAGATCCTGACCACCCTGGCCGAGCGCGAGTTCCCGGTCAGCGAGGTGGTGCCCCTCGCCTCCGAACGCTCGGCCGGCGTCAGCGTCTCGTTCGGCGAGGACGACGAGCTGAAGGTCCGGGACCTGGCCGGCTACGATTTTCGCGGCACCGACATCGTGCTGTCCTCGCCCGGCGCCGCGGTCTCGGCCGAGCATGCGCCGCGCGCGGCGGCGGCCGGCGCCGTGGTGATCGACAACACCTCGCAGTTCCGCATGGACCCGGACGTGCCGCTGGTGGTGCCGGAGGTCAACCCCGAGGCGATCGCGCGCTACCGCAAGCGCCGCATCATCGCCAACCCCAACTGCTCGACCATCCAGATGGTGGTGGCGCTGAAGCCGCTGCACGATCTGGCGCGGATTCGCCGGGTGGTGGTCGCGACCTACCAGTCGACCTCCGGCGCCGGCAAGGAGGCCATGGACGAGCTGTTCAACCAGACCCGCGGGATCTACGTCAACGAGCCGGTGCAGCCGACCCAGTTCACCAAGCAGATCGCCTTCAACGTGATTCCGCACATCGACGTCTTCATGGAGGACGGCGCCACCAAGGAGGAATGGAAGATGGTGGTCGAGACCAAGAAGATTCTCGATCCCGCCATCAAGGTGCAGGCGACCTGCGTGCGGGTGCCGGTCTTCATCGGCCATGCCGAGGCCGTCACCGTGGAGTTCGAGGCCCCGATCGACGAGGAGGACGCCCGCGACGCCCTGCGCGCCCAGCCCGGCGTGACGGTGATCGACCACCGCCTGGACGAGGGCTACGTGACGCCCGCCGAGGCGGCCGGCGAGGACGCGGTCTTCGTCAGCCGGCTGAGGACCGATCCCACGGTCGAGCACGGCCTGTCGCTCTGGGTGGTCGCGGACAATCTGCGCAAGGGCGCCGCGCTCAACGCGGTGCAGATCGCCGAGCGGCTGGTCGACGAGTATCTGGACTGAAGGCGGCCG
>JAWWCG010000682.1:0-2483 GCA_033720555.1 Kiloniellales bacterium
CCAGCCCATCAGCGGCTCGACCCGGCGCGGCGCGCCCGGCTCGAACTCCAGCGCCCAGCGCCGGGTGCCGCCGCGGCCGGACTGCATGGCGGTCTTCGCCGGTCGGAAAATGCGAACCTTCATGGCGTTTTTGTTTCCCTTTGCGCGCCGGACGACGATGCCAGATTGCGACCGATTGCGCCCGATTTCCGCCCGAGACCGCCGGGCGCCAGCCGCGAGCGGGGACGATGCCGCGAGTGCCCGGCGCCCGTCAAGACGCCGCCGAGACGGCCCGCGCAGCGCGCTCCGACCCGCCGGGCCGGTAAGTATTGCCTAAATACATTTAAAGCAAGCGGGTTGAGAGAAAACCCTAAACCGTAGCCTCAGCAATATCCAGGCGCCGCCGCCGGGCAGCCGGCAGGCGCTTGGCGGGCACCCGGCGGGCACCTGTCCGCGCGCGCCGGCCGTGGCGGCCGGAACAAATCCGTGCGCCTCTCGTTCACTGTGTTAACATTTTTTGGAGGGGAAACTTTCTTCCGCCGCGCACGAAGCGTCGCCGTGCTTCCTATCAGCCTTGCACCGGGACTGGCTCGGGACTGGCATCGTCGTTCGGCGACCGCGGCCGCGCGCCGCGTCCGCGCGCTCCGGCCGCGCCGCATCTGCGCAGCCACGCAGAGCGGCCTGGCGACAGGCGTGCCGGCGAGGCGAGTCCGGCGCTCCGGGGCCGGGGCGCGGCACAAATCGAGGATCGCAGGCGGGTCCAGGGGGGGCCGGGCGGGTCTTTGAGAGGAGCGCATGACCACGAAAGCGAAAGCCCTGAAGACGGACGTGAAGACGGCGAGCCAAAGCGCCGGCAAGGCCGCCAAGGCATCCCAGTCGGCCAAGTCGACTAAGTCGGGCACGTCGGTCAAATCGTCGGAGCGGCGGCTGCGCGACCTCGCCGCCGCGCGGGTCGCCATCGAGGCGGTCTCGCCGGAGATCGACGGCGGCCGCTACCCGGCCAAGGCGGTGGCCGGCGGCCAGGTCCCGGTGGAGGCCGACATTTTCGCCGACGGACACGACAAGATCGACGCCGCCCTGCTCTACCGCGCCGCCGGCGCCTCCGCCTGGCGCGAGGCGGCAATGCGGTTCCACGACAACGACCGCTGGCGCGGCGCGTTCGCGATCGAGCGCCAGGCGCCGCACGAGTTCACGATCATCGCCTGGCGCGACCTCTTCGCCTCGTGGTGCGCGGAGGTGCGCAAGAAGACCGCCGCCGGCCAGACGGTGGCCAGCGAGCTGGCCGAGGGCCGCCACCTGGTCGAGCAGGCGATCGCGGGCGAGCGCGCCAAGAAGAGTGCCTACCAGAAGGCCTTCGCCGAGCTGCTCAAGGGCCTCGAGGAGGCCGAGGACGACGCGACGCGCCTCGCCCTCATGCTCGACCCGGCGGTCGCCGCCCTGTTCCGCCAGGCCGGCCCGCGCACCCATCTGACCCGCTACGACAAGACGCTGGCGGTTTGGGTCGACCGGCCGAAGGCCGCCTTCAGCGCGTGGTACGAGCTGATGCCCCGCTCCCAATCCGGCGATCCGGCGCGCCACGGCACCTTCGACGACGTGATCCGCCGGCTGCCCTACATCCGCGACCTCGGCTTCGACGTGCTCTACCTGACGCCGATCCACCCGATCGGGCGGGTCAACCGCAAGGGCCGCAACAACGCGCTGGAGGCGGGCCCGGACGACCCCGGCAGCCCCTACGCCATAGGCGCGCGCGAGGGCGGCCACGACGCGATCCACCCCGAGCTCGGCGATTTCGACGATTTCGCGCGCCTGACGGCGGCCGCCGCCGAGCACGGCCTGGAAATCGCCCTCGACTTCGCCATTCAGTGCGCCCCCGACCATCCCTGGATCGAGGCGCATCCGGAGTGGTTCGACTGGCGCCCGGACGGCACCATCAAGTACGCCGAGAACCCGCCGAAGAAGTACGAGGACATCGTCAACGTCCACTTCTACCGGGACGCCCTGCCCTCGATCTGGTACGAGCTGCGCGACCTCGTGCTGTTCTGGGCGGAGAAGCGGGTGCGGATCTTCCGGGTCGACAACCCGCACACCAAGCCGCTGCCGTTCTGGGAATGGATGATCGCCGAGGTCCAGGCGCGCTATCCCGACGTGATCTTCCTCGCCGAGGCCTTCACCCGGCCGAAGATGATGAAGCGCCTGGCCAAGATCGGCTTCACCCAGTCCTACACCTACTTCACCTGGCGCAACACCAAGGCCGAGCTGACCGAGTACCTGACCGAGCTGACCCAGAGCGAGTGCCGGCACTATTACCGGCCGAACTTCTTCGTCAACACGCCGGACATCCTCCACGAAGACCTGCAGACCGGCGGACGCCCGGCCTTCCTGGTGCGCTTGCTGCTGGCGGCCACCCTGTCGCCCAGCTACGGGATCTACAGCGGGTTCGAGCTGTGCGAGAACCGGCCACGCGAGAAGGGCAGCGAAGAGTACCTGAACTCCGAGAACTACGA
>JAWWCG010000683.1:0-2471 GCA_033720555.1 Kiloniellales bacterium
CGCCCGCTGGCGCGCCTCCGCCTCGGTGACGTCGTCGTGGTAGATCGGCACCTCCATGAGCTGGCGGCCGAGGGTCATGCTGGGATTGAGCGAGGCCATGGGCTCCTGGTAGACCATGGCGATCTCGTTGCCCCGGAGCTGGCGCAGCTCCTCCGGGCTGAAGCTCGCCAGGTCGCGGCCCTTGTAGAGCACCTGGCCGCCGACGATGCCGCCGTTGCCGCCGAGGTACTGCATGATGGCCATGGCGACGGTCGACTTGCCGCAGCCGGACTCGCCGACCAGGCCGACGCTCTCGCCGCGATGGAGCTTCAGATTGAAGTCGATGACCGCCGGGATCTCGCCGGCCCGGGTGAAGTAGGAAATGCAGAGGTCCTTGCACTCGAGGACCGGGCCGTCGAACGCTTCGCCGTTGCCTGTCATGACCAGCTCCTCAGTCCCGAAGGGCGATTTCGCGCAGGCCGTCGGCCAGCAGATTGAAGCCGAGCACCAGCGAGGAGATCGCCAGGCACGGGAACAACGCCACGTGCGGGAAGGTCAAGGCCATCGCGCGGTTCTCGTTGATCATGCCGCCCCAGTCCGGGTCGGGCGGCGGCAGGCCCAGGCCGAGGAAGCCGAGCACGCCGATGGTGATGATCACGTAGCCCAGACGCAGGCAGGAATCGACGATCAGCGGCCCCCGCGCGTTGGGCAGGATCTCGACCAGCATGATCCGCCAGTTCGACTCGCCGCGGGTCTCCGCCGCGAAGACGTACTCGCGATTGCGCAGGTCGAGCACCAGGCCGCGCACGATGCGCATGATGCCCGGCGCGCTCGCGAAGGTCACCGCCAGCACGATGTTGGCGGCCGAGGCGCCGATGGTGGCGATGATGACCACGTAGAGCACCAGGATCGGGAACGAGAGGATGACGTTGGCGATGAACGACAGCACGTCGTCCACCCAGCCGCGCTTGTAGCCGGCGGCCAGGCCCATGGGAACGCCGACCAGATAGGCGCAGAACGTCGCCAGCGGCGCATAGATCAGCACCTGGCGGGCGCCGTAGATGATCCGGCTGAGGATGTCGCGGCCCAGGAGGTCGGTGCCCAGCCAGAAGACGCCCCCGCCCAGCGCCTCCGGGACCGCCGCCAAGGGCTTCTGCAGCGGCACCATGTTCTGCAGCGGATCGAAGGGCGCCAGCCAGCCCGGCATGATGGCGATGACGACCCAGAAGACGATCAAGCCGCCGCCGACCATGCCGACCACGCTCTCGCGCAGCAGCAGCAGGGAGTCGACCAGGCGCGCGAGGGCGCGCCACAGCCGCTTGAAGAACAGCGCGCCGGCGGAGCCGCCCGAGGGTGCGCCAATGGTTTGCTCTGACATGGGGTCGTGCTCCCTCAGGCGAAGCGAATTCGCGGGTTGAGATAGGTGTAGCCGATGTCCGAGATCATCTGGGTCATCACCGTGACGAACACCGCCACCATGGTGCAGGCCTCCAGGAGATAGACGTCCTGGTTCAGCGAGGCCTCGAGGATGAGCGCGCCGAAGCCCTTATAGGCGAAGAAGAACTCCACCACGATGACGCCGGACAGCAGCCAGGGGATCTGCAGCATGATCACCGTGAAGGGCGCGATCAGCGCGTTTCTGAGGGCGTGGCGCATGATCACCGTCTTGTACGGCAGGCCCTTGAGAACGGCGGTGCGGATATAATGGGTGGTCATGACCTCGGCCATCGACGCCCGGGTCATGCGCGCGACGTAGCCGAAGTCGTAAAGCACGAGCACCATGACCGGCAGGACGAGTTGGCGGATGTCGAAGCCGTCGGTCATGCTGCTCGTGCCCGGCAGAATCCCGAGCCAGAACACGAAGACCGCCGACAGCAGCACGGCGCTGGCGAACTCGGGGATCGAGGTGGTCAGGATCGAGGTGACCGAGATCGTGCGGTCCAGCTTCGAGCCTTCGCGCATGCCGGAGAGCACGCCCAGCGCCAGGGCGAGCGGAACCACCACCAGCAAGGTCGCGAGCGCCAGGATGCCGGTCGAGCCAAGCCGCGGCCACATGACTTCGCCGACCGGCACCTTGAAGCGCACGGACTCGCCGAAATCGCCGACGATGAAGCGCCCCAGCCAGCGCAGGTAGCGTTCGTACATCGGGTCGAGGTAGCCGTTCTTTTCCAGCCAGATGTGGCGCTGCTCGTCGGAGCTGTAGGGCCCCAGAACCTTGACGGCGACGCTCTCGACGTTGACCTCCATCAGCAGAAACAGAAGGATCGACACAACGATCATGGTGAGAGCCATGGTGCCGAAACGACGAACGACGAAGACCAACATGGCGACAACCCTCTTTTGGCGTTATCCCGGCGGCGTTACCGGACGGCGGTGGCCCCTGGCATTACCCAGTGGCATTACCCAGTGGCATTACCCAGTGGCATTACCCAGTGGCATTACCCAGTGGCATTACCCAGTGGCATTACCCGTGGCATTACCCGGCGGCATTA
>JAWWCG010000684.1:0-2464 GCA_033720555.1 Kiloniellales bacterium
ACAGCGCCCGGTGTGGCAATGGTAGCAGTAGCCGGCGGGCACGCCGATCTCGCGCTCGGAATCGAGGCCCGTTTCGCGCAGGAACTGGTCGACGTCCTTGAGGTCGCTGCCCTTGTAGCTCGAACCTGCCATGTCAGCTCCTCCCTAGAGGTGGTGATAGTCGGCCACGCCGACGGTGTAGTCGGTGCCCGCCAGCGGCACGCCCGCCATGGCCGAGGCCTCCATGGTGAGCGCCGCCAGGTCCTCCGGCTCCAAGGAATGCACGTTGGTCTTGCCGCAGGCGCGCGCCATCATCTGGGCCTCGATGGTCAGCGTGTGCAGGAAGTTGTAGACCCGTTCGGCCGCGGCGTCGGGGTTGAGGCGCTTGCGCAGCTCGGGGTCCTGGGTCGCCACGCCGACCGGGCAGCGACCGGTGTGGCAGTGGTAGCAGAAGCCGGCCGGCACGCCGATCTCGGACTCGAAATCGGCCTCGGGGATCGCCTTGTTGCAGTTGAGCGCCATCATGGCGGAGTGGCCGATGGCGATCGCGTCGGCGCCGAGCGCCAAGGCCTTGGCGACGTCGCCGCCGTTGCGGATGCCGCCGGCGTAGATCAGCGTGATCTCGCCGCGCTTGCCGAGGTCGTCGATGGCGCGGCGCGCCTGGCGGATCGCCGCCATGCCCGGCACGCCGGTCTCCTCGGTGGCGAGGTGGGGGCCGGCGCCGGTCGAGCCTTCCATGCCGTCGATATAGATCGAATCCGGGTCGGTCTTCACCGCCATGCGCACGTCGTCGTAGACCCTGGCCGCGCCCAGCTTGAGCTGGATCGGGATCTGCCAGTCGGTCGCCTCGCGGATCTCCTGGATCTTGAGCGCGAGATCGTCGGGGCCCAGCCAGTCGGGATGGCGCGCCGGCGAGCGCTGGTCGATGCCGGCCGGCAGCGAGCGCATCTCGGCGACCTGGTCGGTCACCTTCTGGCCCATCAGATGGCCGCCGAGGCCGACCTTGCAGCCCTGGCCGATGAAGAACTCGCAGCCGTCGGCGAGGCGCAGATGGTGCGGGTTGAAGCCGTAGCGGGACTGAATGTTCTGGTAGAACCACTTGACCGAATAGCGCCGCTCGTCGGGGATCATGCCGCCCTCGCCCGAGCAGGTCGCGGTGCCGGCCATGGTCGCGCCGCGCGCCAGGGCCGTCTTGGCCTCGAAGCTGAGCGCGCCGAAGCTCATGCCCGTGATATAGACCGGGATGTCGAGCACGATCGGCTTCTTCGCCCGCGGGCCGATCACCGTCCGCGTCTCGCACTTCTCGCGGTAGCCTTCGATCACGAAGCGGGTCAGCGTGCCGGGCAGGAAGGTGAGATCGTCCCAGTGCGGGATCTCCTTGAACAGGGAGAAGCCCCGCATGCGGTAGCGCCCGAGCTCCGCCTTGATGTGGATGTCGTCGATCACCTCTGGGGTGAAGATCCGGCTCTTGCCCAGAATGCTGGTGTTGCGCTGCGGCGCCTTCGCGGCCGGCGCGATCTTAGGGGCGGCTTCACCTTGCGGCATGGTTCGAAACTCCTTCCTGCGAACGCCTCAGAGCACCAGCTTCTTCTCGGTGGGCTCGAGGTTGTCGTAGTTCCATAGCTGCTTGCCGGCGACGACCTTCTGGAAGTGGTCGACGCCCTTGGCCGGCAGCAGGTCGTACTGCTTGAGCTTGCGGCTCAGCCAATGCCGGTCGAGGTCGGTGAGCTCGCCCGGCACCGCGTCGACGCCCAGCTCCTTGATCGTCCCGCCGACGTAGATCGTGCCGTCGTACATGGAATCGCCGAGGTTCTTGCCGGCGTTGCCGCAGACGACCATGCGCCCGCGCTGCATCATGAAGCCGGAGAAGGCGCCGGTATCCCCGCCGACGATGATGGTGCCGCCCTTCATGTCGATGCCGGTGCGCGAGCCGACGCTGCCGCGGCACACCAGGTCGCCGCCGCGCAGCGCGGCGCCGAAGGTCGAGCCGGCGTTCTTCTCGATGACCACGGTGCCGGCCATCATGTTCTCGGCGCACGACCAGCCGACCCGGCCGTGGATGCGCACGTTGGGCCCGTCGAGCAGGCCGCAGCCGAAGTAGCCGAGGCTGCCCTCGAAGATCAGGTTGAGCCGGTTCAGGATGCCGACGCCCAGCGAGTGCTTGGCGCCCGGGTTCTTGACCACGATGGTGCCGTGACCGTCGGCCATCAAGGCGCGGATCTTCTGGTTGATCTCCGCGGTCTGCATGTCCGCGGCGTCGAACTCCGCGCGCTTGTTGAAGTCGACGTCGAAGGCGTCGGGATAGACGAAGCGCTCCTCCTCCTCGGGACGGAAGAAGGTCTGCTGCGTGCGGCCGCGCAGCTGCTCCGTGTGCATCCCCATTTCTTGCGAGACGGATTCGCCGCCGGTTACGCCTGCCATACCCGGACCTCCTCATCGTAGGGATCGTAGGTATCGATCTCGTGCGGCACGATGGCGCGGATGG
>JAWWCG010000685.1:0-2462 GCA_033720555.1 Kiloniellales bacterium
CATGACCAGCCTGGCGTGGCACCACCCGAGCCGCGCCCAGGCATCGCAGTAGTTCGGATCCAGATCGACCGCCGCCTGGAACATGCGGAGGGACGCCTCGGTGCCTTGGCAGGTCTCGTCATGGAAGCTCGCCATGCCTCTCAGGTAATAGTCCCAGGCGTTGAGGTCCTCGGTCCGCTTGACGCTCGAGCGCTTGTGCTCGAAGTGCTCCAGCTCCGGCACGATGGTGGCGGCGATGCGGTTGGTGATCTCGTCCTGTATGTCGAAGATGTCCTCCAGTTGGCGGTCGAAGCGCTCGGCCCAGACGTGGTGGTCGGTGTCGGCGTCGATGAGCTGCGCCGTGACCCGCAGGCGGTTGCCGGACTTTCGCACGCTGCCTTCCAGGATGTAGCGGGCCCCCAGCTCCCTGGCGATCTTGCCGACCCTGGCGTGTTGGTTCTTGAACGAGAAGCTGGAGTTGCGGGCCACCACGGGAAACGAGCGCCAGTGCGACAGAGCGGTGATGATGTCCTCGGCCAGGCCGTCGGAGAAGTACTCCTGCTCGGGGTCGCCGCTCATGTTCTCGAACGGCAGGACAGCGATCGCCGGCCGCGCCAAGAGCTCCGCCTCGGGGTTGGCCGGCGCGGCAGGGCCGCGGCCGGGATCGGCGGCCGTCTCTTCGCCCAGCAGAATGCGATAGACCCGCACCGGCTGGCTGATGTTCTTAACCGGCTGCGCGCCCATGTCGGCGAACTCGACCTCGACCTTGCCGGACACGTGATCGAACACGGTGCCGGACACGCAGACGCCGCCGGGCGCGGCCAGGACCTCCAGGCGCGCGGCGACGTTGACGCCGTCGCCGTAGATGTCGGCGCCCTCGACGATGATGTCGCCCAGGTTGACGCCGATGCGCAGCCGGATGCGCCGCTCGTCCGGCAGCTCGGCCTCGCGCGCCGTCATGGAGCGCTGAATCTCGACGGCGCAGTCCACCGCCTCGACGACGCTCGGGAACTCGGCCAGCAGGCCGTCGCCCATGAGCTTGACGATGCGGCCCTTGCGCCGCGCGACCTTGGGCTCCACCAGCTCCTGGCGGAGCGCCTTCAGGCGCTCCAGCGTCCCGGTCTCGTCCTCGCCCATGAGGCGGGAATAGCCGACCACGTCGGCGGCGAGTATGGCGGCGAGTCGACGTTCCAAGCCCCCTCTCCCTCGCCCGTGAGACTACCGGCCACGCGCCGGAGAATCTACGCCGCTCCGCAGCGCGCGCCTGGCGGCGTAAGTCCGCAGTCCCTCCGGACTCGGTCCTCTCGCAAGGCCGCCTAGAACAGCAGGATCCGCTTCACGACGCCGATCAGCTCCTTGACCGGCAATTGGGTGGCGCCGGCCGCCACCAGCGGCAGCAGCGCGGCGGAGGCCACCGGCAGCAATGCGGTGCGACTGAACAGGATCGTCGAGAGCTTCTTCGTCGTCGCGAAAGCCTTGGACGGGTCCGCAACGTCTTCGGCTGCGTCCGCGTCCGCGCCGTCGGGCGCGGCGATGTTGCGCCCGAGGAGCGCGCGTTCGGCGGCGCGGTGATGGCGCGTGGCTTGTGCGCTGGACGCCAGCAAGGTCTGCTCCTTGAGATTGGCCAGGGTCTTGCCGAAGGCCTGCAGCGGGAACGCCAGCAGCGCGAACACGATCGCCAGCCAGGCGACCATGACATAGCCGTAGGTGGTCGCCGTGATGGCGCTGTTCGTCAGCGTTTCCGCGAGCGCCGCGCCGACGACGCAACTCAAGGCGAAGACGAAGGTGGCGTAGGCGTTCGGAGAGCGGCCGACGAAGCCGAGCCCTGCGTAGCCGTCGGGATGGGTCGCCACCAGGCGCAGTTCCAGCCGCGCCAGGGCGCGCAGCAACAGCGACCAAACCACGAGCCGCCACAGCCAACGCAACAAGAGGAACCAGAAGATCGGACTGCTGACGACCACGGCCCACCAGCCCGCCGCCGTGAACGACTTGCCCTCAGCCGTCGACATGACCGCCCAAGAGGACGATTGGACGTCGAGCATGTGAAAGGCCGAGGCGACCGTGACGGCCACCGCGAGGATGACGCAGACGACCTCCGCGGCGGCGGAATCGCGGCGCTTCAACGCCTGCGTCACCGTCCGGGCCGCGGCCTCGAAGGACCCGGGCGCCAAGAGCGGCGCTCGAACGAACTGCCTGAGGAGCCGCCGCAAGCGTTCCTCGACCTGCCTCTCCATAAGCAGGAACAGGCCGACCGCGATGAAGAATCTGGCCCAAGCGCCGAGCCCGAGCAGGTAGGGCCCCTCGGCCGCGGGTCCGAAGGCGCGGCCGTCGAACAGGCTCAGCAGCAGCGGCACGCCCCACGCCAGCCCGACGAACAAGATGGCTCTCCGGCCCGATCTCAGGGCGTCCTCGTGGAGCAGGCGGAACCGTTTCTGAAGGTCGTGGAAGGCGCCGCCGCGCGCGATCAGAAACTCGGCAATCTC
>JAWWCG010000686.1:0-2450 GCA_033720555.1 Kiloniellales bacterium
AGGCGGAACCGGCGCGCTTGCCGGCCTGGGCCCATAGCCTGCCCCCCTCGGAGCCGGCGGCGGAGCGCGCCGCGATGCGGCCGCTCGCGCCCTCGGGGCCGTCGGAGCCCGAGCCGGCCGCGCTGTCGCCGCTCGGCGGCGACCGCGGGCAACGATTCCGCCGCGGGCTGATCACCCACAAGCTGCTGGAACACCTGCCGGACCTGCCGCCCGACGCGCGCGCGAGCGCGGGCCGCCGCTATCTGGCGCGGCCGGTCTGGAACCTTTCGGAGGCCGAGCAGCACGCCATTCTGGAGGAGACGATGGCGGTCATGAGCGCGCCCGAATGCGCGCCCCTGTTCGCGCCGGGAAGCCTGGCCGAGGTCGCCCTGGCCGGCGTCGTCGACGGCGCCGAGGGCCCGGCGGCGATCTCCGGCCAGGTCGACCGCCTGGCGGTCGCGGGCGAGCGGGTGCTGGTGGTCGACTACAAGACGAACCGGGCGCCGCCGGCGGACGAGGCGGAGGTGCCGGCGCTCTATCTCCGGCAGATGGCGGCCTATCGCGCGCTCCTGGCGGAAATCTACCCGGACTACCGCATCGAGTGCTATCTCTTGTGGACCGACGGCGCCCGTTTGATGCAACTCAGCCCTGCGCGACTCGCAGCGCACGCGCCTTGACGTTCAGGGTGGCGGCTCCCTACATTTCGTCATTGTTGGCCGGTCCGCCGCGAGTGCCATGGCGGTGGGACGCGGGACCAGCGCGAAACGACGCCGAACAGGTGAAGGATATGACACCGACTCCCGTTACCGACGACAGTTTCGACAGCGATGTCCTCGGCGCCAACGTGCCGGTTTTGGTGGACTTCTGGGCCGAGTGGTGCGGGCCGTGCAAGATGATTGCGCCGGCGCTGGAGGAGCTCGCCCAGGAATTGGACGGCCGCCTGACGGTCGCCAAGGTCAACATCGACGAGAATCCGCTGACGCCGCAGAAATACGGTGTGCGCGGCATCCCGACCCTGATGGTCTTCAAGGACGGCGAGGTGGCGGCCACCAAGGTCGGCGCCCTCCCCAAGAGCCAGTTGGCCGATTGGGTCGAGTCCGTGATCTGAAGACGAATTCAGACCGAAATCCAATAGCTTAGAAAAGGCGCCCGGCTTCGGCGGGGCGCCCGCTCAGGCGCTCTCCTCCAGCACGTGGCCGGCGAGATAGAGCGAGCCGCACACGAGGATCCGGCCGGGCTCGGGCGCCGTCTGCAGGACGCCGGCGACGGCCGCCGCGACGCTGGCCGCGGTGCCGGCGGAAAAGCCGGCCGCGGCGGCTTCCGCGGCGGCCTCCTCGGCGGTAAGCGAGGCCTCGACGCCGGGGATGGCGAGGGCGGTGAGCGAGGCGACGCGCGGGCCCAGGGGCCGGAGGAAATCTCGCGCCGCCTTGGTGTTGAGCATGCCGTAGATCAGGTGGAGCGGCCGCTCGCGCCAGCCCTCGGCCACCGCCGCCAGGGCCTCGCCCGCCGCCGCGTTGTGGCCGCCGTCCAGCCAGATCTCCCATGACCCCCCGCTTCGCGCCGCCAGCTCGGCGAGCGGGCCCCGGCTCAGGCGCTGCAGGCGCCCGGGCCAGCGGGCCTCCGGCAGGCCGCGGCGGACCGCGGCGTCGTCCGGCCGGAGGTCGCCCAGCCGGCGCGCGGCGGCGACCGCGATCGCCGCGTTCGCGTATTGATGGGCGCCGAGGAGACCGGGTTTCGGCAAGCTCAAGGCGCCGTCGTCGTCGCGGAAGCGGAACTCGTCCGCCACCTCGAAGCTCCACGCCTCGCCGCAGGCGTAGAGCGGACATCCGATCTGCTCGGCGCGGCGTCGGATGGCCGCGAGGGCGACGGCCGGCTGCGGTCCGATCACGCCGGGCGAGCCGCGCTTCAGGATGCCGGCCTTCTCGGCCGCGATGCCGGCCAGGTCGTCGCCGAGATACTGCATGTGGTCCATCGAGACCGGCGTGATCACGCTGAGCCGCGGGGCGTCGATCACGTTGGTCGCGTCGAGCCGGCCGCCGAGGCCGGTTTCCATCAGCAGGACGTCGGCCGGCGTCCGGCTGAAGGCCAGCATGGCGGCGGCGGTCGTGATCTCGAAGAAGGTGATCGGCGCGCCGGCGTTGCGGTCCTCGCACTCGCTCAGAACCGCGCGCAGCCGCGCCTCGGCGATCGGCCGGCCGGCCAGCACGACGCGTTCGTGAAAGCGCACCAGGTGGGGCGAGACATAGACATGAACCGCGCGCCCCGCCGCTTGCAGCATGGCGGCGAGAAAGGCGATGGTCGAGCCCTTGCCGTTGGTGCCGGCGACGTGGACCACCGGCGGCAGCGCCCGCTCCGGGTGGCCGAGACGCGCCAGCAGCCGCTCGACCCGGTCGAGCGAGAGATCGATGATCTTGGGATGGAGGCGGAGCAGCCGCTCGAGGATCTCGTCACTCGGCGGCTTTGTCCTGGGC
>JAWWCG010000687.1:0-2450 GCA_033720555.1 Kiloniellales bacterium
CGCGTTCGCTCGTCTTCTTCCTCGCGCAATTTTTCTAGATCCATGACCGAAAGTCTCCTCCTTGTTATTCGTTGCTGCCGTCTCGACTAGATCGGGGCCCGAGCGGCCGCGCGTCGCGATCACGCGGCCGAAGCCCACTTTCCGCGCTCGGCCGCGGCACGCCCGCCGGCGCCGAGGTGCCTTGAAACGTCAGAGAGATTCGGATGCGGCCGAGCCGCCGCGGGCGCCGCAAGTCGGCAGCGCATAAGCCCCGATGGTCCGCGACGCTGGGCCAAGACGCGAAGCCCTCCCACATGCCCGCATGTGGCGGTCTTATGTTTTCGTGTTGGCCATGCGGGCCATCGAATGGTCGGCTTGGACGGTGTAAAAGTAAAAGTCATGTTTGCAATCTGCTAATAGAGAAAAACGATCAAAGTTTTAGCGCCATCGACTGTAGTCTGGCGGCATTAGGCGTTGATCGCGTCGCGCAAATTGGGCAGGATCGCGTGCCAATCGCGGCATAGTTCGAAACCAACGATAAAATCGAACACTGGGGGGAGCGATGGGTCGACCTGACTCCGAAATGACCGACCACACTGCGCTAAACCTGGCCGGCGGCCGGCGGTGCCGCGGCCTGGCGGGCGCCCGCCGCGAGGACGGGCGGACGTGTCCCGGCGCACCCATCCCTATTGCCGGGCCGACGGCCTGACTTCGAGGTAGCTTGATGTTCGCGAGCAATCCCTTTGCCGAGCTATCGGCGTCCATTCCCCCGATCGCCATGCAGGCCTATGTCGTGCTCATGATCGTCCTGGTGGCGGCCGGCACGCTGTTCGACATCCTTCACAAGAGAAGCGCCGCCTATTTCTTCGACAACTGGCGGACCTCGAAGGCCAAGGGAACGCAACCCGTGGGCGTCATGGCCCTGGTGACCCTGGCGATTCAAACCGGCGTGGTCGACGTCCTGACGTCGGCCGAGTTCTGCAACGCGCGGCGCCGGGTCGCCCACCTGCTGACCATGTACGGTTTCCTGGCCTATGTGGTCACGACCTTCATCATGGTGTTCTGGTATCCGACGCCCGCCTCCCCGACGCCGGCCATCCTGCCGCTGCTGTGGTTCCTCGGCGTCCTCATGGTGTGCGCCGGCGGGTACTGGTTCTGGTTCTTCATTCGGGTCGACGTCGCCGCCGAGGGCAACTCGCCGTTCCGCGTCGTGCGCGCCGACCTCTTCATTCTGTCGCTTCTTGCGAGCGCGACGCTGGGGCTGATCTGGGCGATCCTGCAGCTCGCCGAGGCGCCGGGCGCGGGACTGTTCCTGGTCTTGTACCTGATCGCCACGACGGTGCTGTTCGGATCGGTTCCCTGGTCCAAGTTCTCGCACATGTTCTTCAAGCCGGCGGCGGCTTTCGAGAAGCGCGTAGCCGAGGCGAACGGCTCGCGCAGCAATCTGCCGAGCCCGGCCGACCAGCCCGAGCAATTCGGCAGCGCGCGCCGGCAGCCGCAGCATTACTAACCGGGCGCGCCGCCGCCATAGACCGCACCACACGAGGGAGAGAACGGGATCTCATGCCGACATTCGTATACATGACGCGCTGCGACGGCTGCGGACACTGTGTCGACATCTGTCCGTCCGACATCATGCACATCGACACGACCTACCGGCGCGCCTACAACATCGAGCCGAACATGTGCTGGGAGTGCTACTCCTGCGTGAAGGCCTGTCCGCAAAACGCGATCGACGCCCGCGGCTACGCCGACTTCGCGCCCCTGGGCCACTCGGTGCGGGCGCTGCGCGAAGAGGAGAAGGGCACGATCTCCTGGAAGATCAAATTCCGCAACGGCATGGAAAAGAACTTCGTCTCGCCGATTCGCACCACGCCCTGGGGGTCGATCAAATCGCCCGCCGACTACGAGGCGCCGAGCCAAGAGGCGATGCAGTCCCAGGAGCTCGCGCACGAGCCCGAGGCGCTCCATATCGACAAGTTGCCCGCGCTGACGCCGGACCAACTCAAGCAGGGAGTGGTCTAGTGGGGCTCTTCTCTCGCCGGAAAACGGTTTACGTCGATTCCGACATCCTCGTCGTCGGCGGCGGCATGGCCGGCTGCGGGGCGACCTACGAGGCGCGCTACTGGGGGCGCGACCTCAAGATTGTGTGCGTCGAGAAGGCGAACATCGAGCGCAGCGGCGCCGTCGCCCAGGGGCTCTACGCGATCAACTGCTACATGGGCATGCAGTGGGGCGAGAATCAGCCCGAGGACCACGTCCGCTACGCCCGCAACGACCTCATGGGCCTGGTGCGCGAGGACCTGGGCTACGACATCGCCCGCCATGTCGACGCCACGGTGCACAAGTTCGAGGAATGGGGCCTGCCCATCATGCGCGACCCGGAGACCGGCCGGTATCAGCGCGAGGGCAAGTGGCAGATCATGATCCACGGCGAAAGCTACAAGCCGATCGTCGCCGAGGCCGCCCGC
>JAWWCG010000688.1:0-2447 GCA_033720555.1 Kiloniellales bacterium
ATTCACCCGGGCGTCTGGCACGAAGCCGTCGTGCCGCTCGCCGAGCGGGGTTCGTTCGACGACAAGCAGGGCCGGGTGCACGCCCGCATCAGCGTCAACTTCCCCGAGGAGTTCGGCGTCCTGCTTTCAGTGCCGCTGCGCGAGCCGGAAGACTAAACCGGCGTTACCGGCTCAGGCGGCGCGCTTGAGCGCGCCCTCGCGCGCGGCCTCGCCGAAGGCGGCGAAGAGCGCCGTGGACGCCGGGTTCTCGCGGAAGCGCCACTCCGGATGCCATTGCACCCCGAGGAGGAAGTGGAGGTCGCCCCTGTGGCTGACCGCCTCGACCAGGCCGTCGGGAGCGATGGCCTCGGCCTGCAGGTCGTCGGCCAGGCGGTCGAGGCCCTGCTGGTGCAGGGAGTTCACCTGGATCTCGCTCGCGCCCAGTAAGCGCTGGAGCCTGCCGCCCTCGACCAGGCGCACCGGGTGGGCCGGCCCGTACTGCTGCTCGCGCGGCGCGTCCTTGTCCTCCCGATGGTCCATCAGCCCCGGCACCTCCTGGACCTTCTGGTAGAGGGTACCGCCGAGCGCCACGTTGAGCTCCTGATAGCCGCGGCAGACGGCGAGGATCGGCAGGTCGCGCTCGATGGCGCGGCGGATGATAGGCAGGGTGGTCACGTCCCGCTGCGGGTCGTGCTGCAGGTCGCCGTGGCGGGCCTCGCCGCCATAGAGACGGGGCTCGACGTTGGACGGGCTGCCGGTCAGGAACAGGCCGTCGATGCGGTCGAGCACCTCGTCGACCTCCAAGAGGTCGTGCAGGGTGTCGAGCTCCGGGCCGGCGCCGAAGGCCGGGATGAAGAAGGGAATGGCGTGGCAGCCATGGGCCACGGCATTGACGTACTTCTCGCCGACGCCGTGGAACGGCTTGCCGTTCACGTCGAGGGCGTCCACGGGGATGCCGATCACCGGTTTCGCGCTCATGACTCGTGCAGACTCCTTGAGGGTCCTCGCATTTTGACCGTCATACCTGGGGTTCTGACCTGATCCCTGTCAACCGGAATCAGCGGCCCAACAAACGGATCGTCCACTAGAGCATATTCCGATCGGATTGAATCGTTGGGGATTCCCAAGGGATCGGAAATCTGGTTCAAGATGCAGGCTGGTGAAGGAGGCCGGCCTGCATGACGAAACCTCTTTCGAATGATCTGCGTCGCCGGGTGGTGGCGTCGGTGGATGGCGGGATGTCGCGACGGGCGGCGGCGAAACGGTTCGGGGTCGCCGTTTCGACGGCGATCAAGTGGGTTCAGATGTGGTCGCGGACGGGCAGCTATCAGCCCCGAGCGCAGGGCGGCGACAAGCGCTCGCATCGGATCGAGGCGCACGCTGAGGAGATTTTAGCACTGGTCGAGGAGACGCCGGACATGACGCTGGCGGAGATCGCGGCTCATCTGGAGATGGAGCATGGGCTGCGGATCTCTCAGAGCACCGTTTGGCGTTTTTTCGACCGGCGCGGCATCACATTCAAAAAAAACCGCTCACGCCAGCGAGCAACAGCGGCCTGACGTGCTGCGGCGTCGGCGGGCCTGGTTCGAGGCCCAGCCGGATCTCGAGCCGGAAAAGCTGGTCTTCATCGACGAGACTGGCGCTTCAACCAAAATGGCGCGGCGCGGCGGTCGCGCGCCCTGTGGTCGTCGTTGCCGGGCGCCGGTTCCGCACGGACACTGGAAAACGACAACCTTCGTCGCAGCCCTAAGGCTGCACGCAATGACGGCACCCATGATCCTCGACGGGGCGATGTATGGGGCTGCCTTCTTGGCCTATGTCGAGCAGGTGCTGGTGCCGACGCTGCGGCCCGGCGACATCGTGGTGATGGATAATCTCCCCGCCCATCGCGCCACCGGCGTCCGTGACGCCATTCACAAGGCCGGCGCCGAACTGCGCTTCCTGCCGCCCTATAGCCCCGATTTCAACCCAATCGAAATGGCCTTCTCAAAGTTCAAGGCCCATCTTAAGCGCGAAGCCGCCCGCACCGTCGCCGAGCTCTGGGACGCCATCGCTCGCGCCGCCGAAATCTTTACTCCGACTGAGTGCCAAAACTACTTCGCCGCCGCCGGATACGACTGTGAGTGATCGGAAAATGCTCTAGGGTGCGACGCCTGGATAATGCTTGATTTTCTGCGGGTTTATGGCCCGTCTACCACACCGGTTATCCACGCGTACCACACAGGGAAAACGGAGGGGGAGTACGGTCAAGCCCCTAGCTCCGACTGGTTCCTCACAGCGTCGATTGCAGGGGGGCACTAATCGCCCTCAGCTATCCGCAGGTCTGCTGCTGGACGGTAAGCGAACGTGATCCAACGAAACGTCGGCTTGCCGGCCGTTCTTATGAGACCTGTGCGCGGGTTTTGATTTTGGGTGAATTTTCAGACTCTTGGCATCGATTGCGACGTGGCTCTCCTTCTTGAGGTCCG
>JAWWCG010000689.1:0-2446 GCA_033720555.1 Kiloniellales bacterium
AAGGGCAGCGACAAGAGCGGCACGGCGAAGGCGAGGAGCACCAAGGCGGCCTTGCGCTCGGGCCCCTCGACCAGCCGGCATCCGGCCGCCGCCAGTCCCAGCATGACGAAGATCCAGATCGGCCCGTTCTCGACGAGCGCTCGAAGCAGAGTGTTCAGGCGCGGGAACACATCGACCGAGACGAGCGTCTTGTTGCCGACGGCCTTGACGAAGGCCGCCGGTTCCGTCGTCGCCGCGCTCGCCAGGGCGGCGGCGTGGAGGTGATAGAGCACCAGACCCGCGCCGGCGAAGGCGAGCGCGAAGACCATCGCCTTCCGAACGGTCGCGCGCCTGTCCGGCTCGAATAGCCACCAGGCGAGAAAGATCGTCCCGATCGTGCCGAGGTAGAACACGCTCTTGATCGAGATCATCATGGCGATGGCCATGAAGACGGCCGAGAGCGGGACACTGATGCGGGATCCCTCGGCGCGAACGAGGCAATAGAGAGAGGCTAGGAAAAAGTACGCGCACAAGGGGTCGGCGCGGAAGCTGAGCCCATGGTCGACGACGTTCGAGAAGCCGAAGTAGAAGAGCACCGACAGGAGCGCCGCCGGCCTGGAGCAAAACGAGCGGGCGATCTTGTAGATCAGGATGGCCGCGGGGACGCTCAGCAGCCAGAGGGCCACCCTCGCCGCAACAATCTGCTCCACCTCGTTCTCGGAGACGAGCGGCAGCCAGGCGAAGAAGTGCACGGAGAATGTCTGCAGCGGAAACGCGAGCGTGCCGTTGCGGTACGCGTGCACGTGCGAGAGATAGTAGAACTCGTCCCAATTCACGTTGGCGACGAAGGCGCGAAGGAGCGCCAGGGCGAAGACCAGGACGATGACCGCGGCCAGGCTCCGCTCCATCAGCGCCAGAGGCGTCGCTCGGCCAAGCCCGGCGGCGCCGGCCGGGACGGCTATGTCGCGGTCGACCACGCTCACCGGCGCGCCTCCGCTCGCGCGGCCGCCGGCGCAAGGTTGGGCCCAGGGTTCGGCCCAGGGTTCGGCCCGGAGTCCGGCCAAGGCCGCGGCCTCGCGCCGTCTCGCAGGGTCTCTCCGAAGCGTTCTCGGGTCATGTCTCAAGCGCCTCAAGGCGTTCCCGCAGCCGGCCGCCGACGGCGCGCCTGGCGGGACACGGCCCGCGGCGTCCCACGGGCCCGGGGTCAAGACCTAGACAGATCCGGTTAACATGTGATGAGGATCGGGGTCGGCGGGACCAGGCGGGTCCGGCCCGGCGGCAGGCCCGCGCTTAGTCGGCCAGGCCGTCGGCGCGGCGGCGGGACTCGGCGGCCAGGTGGACCGGAAGGACCTTGCCGTAGAGCTGGCGCGTGCGCGCCGGCCGTCCGACCATGCCGGCCTCGCGGGCGTAGGAATAGATCGCCATGTAACGCGCCGTTGCGCCGCTCACCCGGGTCACCCGGTGCAGCGAGAAGCGGCCCTTGAAGATCTGCAGGTCGCCGGGGGCGATGTCGAGCGCGCGCACCGGGCCCCGCGCACCCGCCAGCACGGCGCCGACGCCGACGTAGTTCTCGTCGTCCGGGTCGCGCAGGTTGGGGCAGAACTCGAACCGCCCGCCCCCTTCCGCCCTTTGGGTCATCAGCGAGACGGAGAACTCGTTGGTGTCGAAATGCCAGGGAAAGGACTCGCCCGGCCGCAAGACGTTGAGGATCACGTCGGCCAGCGGATCGGCGTACTTGTGGAGCACGGCCTCGCCCAGGCAGGCCTGCAGGAACGGCATCAGGGCGGGCCAGTCGTAGAGCCGCCGAATCACCGAGGCCGCCGGGAAGGCGTCGGCCGGCACGAAGGCGCTGGTGCGGTCCATGAACAGGCGCCGCGGGTGATCGCCCGGCAGGCTCTCGTCGTCGGCGCTGAAATAGACGTTGGCGCGCTGCCGGCTGTAGTGGGCGGCGGCCGCCACCGTGGCCGACTCCGCGCCCATGGCGGCCAGGCCGCGCTCGCTCAGGAAGCCGGACAAGACCGCGCAGCCGCTGTCCTCGAGCTGGGCGCGGCAGCGCGCGACCAGGGCCTGGCAGGCCGCGCTGTCCGGCGCGTCGATCGGATAGCGCGCGAGGCGAACCAGGTCGCCGATCTCTTCGCCTCTATCTTCGCCTCGAGCCGCAGCGCTCATGGCGGCGCTCTCCGAGCCCAATTCCCATCGGCAGCAAAGCCAATTCGCGGTCCGCGCGCAATCGAAATCCGCGCGCCTGTACTGCAGCCTCGCCGTCGGGCCCATTGCGCCGGCCTCGCCGGGGTGAAAGATTGGCCCATGGCAGCCTCCGGCGCAGACAAGCTTGCCGTCGTGTTCGGCGGCACCGGCTTCCTCGGACGGGCGATCGTCGCCCGGCTCGCCGCCGAGGGCGCGCGCGTGCGGGTCGCCGCGCGCCGCCCCGAGGCCGCGGCGAGCGCGGCGGACGCGGCGAAGATCG
>JAWWCG010000690.1:0-2440 GCA_033720555.1 Kiloniellales bacterium
CGGGCGGTGGAGGACAGCGCCACGGTGACCGCGAATCTCGTGCCGTGGAATTCGGGCGGCGCCTATCAGGCGGCGACGCTCGGCGTCGCCACGATCGCCTATTTGCCGTTCAATTTCTTCTGCTGGCTGTCGCCTTTGGTGACGCTGTTCTTCGGCTGGACCGGATGGACCATCGCGCCGGCCGACAAGACCGAGGCGGAGCGGGCCGAGGCGAAGACGGCCCTCGCGGAATAAGGCGAGGCGGACGATGTCCAGGCGTCTGAGGATTGCGCTTGCCGCGCTGCTGCTGAGCCTTGGTCCCGGCCTGACGGCCTGGGGGCAGGACAAGGAGCTCAGCCCCGAGTCGACGCTGGCCGGCGTGCTGGAGCGGGGCAAGCTCAGGGTCTGCTTCGAGGCGGGCTACCTGCCGTTCGAGATGGTCGGCACCCGCTCGGGCCTGCGCCAGCAGACGCTGCGGCCGGCGGACGAGCGAAAGGGCGGGCAAAACGTCAAGTTCGGCGGTTTCGACATCGATCTGGCCCGCGAGATGGCGCACGAGCTGGGGGTCGATTTCTGGCCGGTGAACACGCGCTGGACCAGCATCATCCCCTCCCTCACGCTGGGCCGCTGCGACATCATCATCAGCGGCATGTCGGTGACCGAGGCGCGGCGCCGGCAGGTGGATTTCTCCGACCCTTATATGCGCGTCGGGCAAACGGTCTTGATGAACAAGGCGCTAGCGGACGAGGTTGCCGCCTACGGCGACCTGAACGACCCCAAGTACAAGGTGTCGTCCAAGCCGGGCACGACCGGCGAGGCGGCGGTCAAGGCATTCATGCCCAAGGCCGACTACGTACCGTTCCACTCGGAGCTGGAAGCGGCGGCGGCGGTCGCCGAGGGCGAGGTGGACGCCTTCGTCTACGACCGGCCGTTCAACGCCATATTCGTCGCCATGCACGGCGCGGAGGACCTTGTCTTCCTCGACGAACCCTTCACCGACGAGGCGATCGCCTTCGCCATCCGCAAGAACGATCCCGATTTCCTGAACTGGCTGAATGGCTTTTTGAAGGACCTCAGGGCCGACGGCCGTTACGACAAGCTGCGCGGCAAGTGGTTCGATTCCGCCGACTGGTTCGATCTCTATCGCTGAGGCGCGCCGCCGCGGCGCGGCCGTCGCGCATTTAGCCTTCGGAAGGCCTGGGTTTCGGTGGTAGCTTCAAGGCGTTCGCCCGGATGGTAGCTGGATTGGAAGCGTGAAGGACCAGAGCGCGACTATCGCCCTGATCGGCGCGCCGAGCGACATCGGCGCCGCGCACCGCGGCAGCTCGATGGCGCCGGACGCCCTGAGGGTCGCCGGAATCGACCATGCGCTTCGGCGCTTGGGCTTCGCGGTGATCGACGCCGGCAACCTGGTCGGCCCGCCCAACCCCGAGGCCCCGGCCAAGGAGGGATACCGCCATCTGGAAGAGGCCACGACCTGGTGCAGGACCCTGGAGGCGGCGGTCACCGAGGCCTTAGAAGGCGGCGCGCTGCCTATCGTCATGGGCGGCGACCACTGCCTGGCGATCGGCTCGATTGCCGCGGTCGCGCGGTTCTGCGCGGAGAACGACAGGCCGCTCTCGATCCTTTGGTTCGACGCGCACGCCGACTTCAACACGCCGGCGACCTCGCCCTCGGGCAATCTGCACGGCATGCCGGTCGCGATCCTCTGCGGCAACGGACCGCCGGGGCTGACCGGCCTGGGCGCGGGCGCGCCGATCATCGACGCCGGCCAGGTCATCCAGATCGGCATCCGCTCGGTCGACCACGTCGAGAAGGTCGCCGTCGGCGAGAGCGGGCTGACGGTCTACGACATGCGCACGATCGACGAGCGCGGCATGTTCGCGGTGATGGAGGAGGCGCTGGCGGCGGTCTCGAAGCGCGGCGGCCACCTGCACGTCAGCTTCGACGTCGACTTCCTCGATCCCACAATCGCGCCGGGCGTCGGGACCACCGTCATGGGCGGCCCGACCTACCGGGAATCTCAGCTCGCCATGGAGATGATCTACGACTCCGGCCTGCTGGGATCGCTCGACGTCATGGAGCTCAATCCGGCGCTCGATCTGCGCAACCAGAGCGCCGAGCTGGTCGTCGAGCTGGTGGCGAGTTTGTTCGGCGAGCAGATCCTCAGCCGGCACAAGACGTCGTTCAACTAGGAGGATCTCGGAGGTGTCGGCATGACCCTTGGCCCCGGACTTGCCCAGACGGTGGATGCGCTATGACGGACCGACGCGAGTCCTCGCCGGACCTGGCCGCCAAGCGCGAGCTCGTGGAAATCGAGGCCGAGCTGGGCGCGCACAACTACAAGCCGCTCGACGTCGTGCTCTCGCGCGGCGAGGGGGTCTGGGTCTGGGACATCGAGGGCAAGCGCTATCTCGATTGCCTTTCCGCCTATTCGGCGGTCAACCAGGGCCACTGTCAC
>JAWWCG010000691.1:0-2432 GCA_033720555.1 Kiloniellales bacterium
CTGCCGCAACGCCCTGGCGCGGTTCCGCGACAGCGGCGCGGGCGGCCCGCTGGTGGTCGCCGGCGGCGTCGCCGCCAACCAGGCGCTGCGGGCGCGGCTGGGCGAAGCGGCGGCGGCCGCGGGCACGCGCATGGTCGCGCCGCCGCCGTGGCTCTGCACCGACAACGCGGCGATGATCGCCTGGGCCGGCCTCGAGCGGCTCCGCCTCGGCTTGAGCGACGGCCTCGACTTCGCGCCGCGGCCGCGCTGGCCGCTCGAGGCCTTGGCGGATCGCGAGGACGCGGCGTGAGCGAAAAAGAGATCAAGGCCGACATTCTGAAGCTCTTCTCGACGCCCTTGGTGGTGGCCGAGCTGCCCGAGGCCGCCAAGCTCAACCCGCGGCTCGCGAAAAGGATCCTGGAGCGCGCCGAGAGCGATCCCGGGACCCAGCATTCCAATCTCGGCGGCTGGCAGTCGACCTGGGACATGCAGGACTGGGGCGGCCCGCCGCTGACCAAGGTCCTGAGAGCCGCCGGCGGCCTCGCGGACAGCATGACCGTGGACCGCCAGGGCAAGCCCGTCTCGATCCGCTGGAAAATCAATTGCTGGGCCAACATCAACCGCAGCGGCGAATCCAACGAGTTTCACACCCATCCCGGCGCCTTCTGGTCCGGCTGCTACTACGTCGACGACGGCGGCATCGGCGAGGACCCCTCGCTGGGCGGCGGCTTCGAAGTGCAGGACCCGCGCGGCGTCGCCCCGGCCATGTACGCCCCCAAGCTGACCTTCGCCGGGCCCGGCGGCGCCTCGCTCGGCGCGTCCTACACCCTGCGGCCGCACAGCGGCATGCTGATCCTGTTTCCCAGTTGGCTGCAGCATGCGGCCCGGCCCTACCGCGGCCAGAAGATGCGGATCTCCATCGCCTTCAACCTGAGCCTCTAGATGTCGCGAGGACCCGCCGCGCCCGTGAGTGCCCGGCGCGCCGGAAGGAGGTCCCGGCCGTGACCAGGCTCGCGATCCTCGGCGGCGGGGCCTGGGGCACGGCGCTCGCCCAGGTGGCGGCGCGGGCCAACCACGAGGTCCTCCTGTGGGCGCGCGACGATCGCCTGGTCGAGCAGATCAACGCCCGCCGCGAGAACCCGCGCTATCTGCCGGGCGTGGCCCTCGACCCGGCGGTTCGCGCCACCGGCGACCTGGCCGCCGCCGCGGCCTGCGAGGTCCTGCTGCTGGTGGTGCCCGCCCAGCATCTGCGCGCGCTCGCCGCGCGCCTGGCGGCGCTCTCGGCGCAGCGGCCGCTGGTGATCTGCAGCAAGGGGATCGAGCGCGGCAGCGGCGCGGTGATGAGCGAGGTCCTCGCCGAGGTGCTGCCGGGCCGGCCGCTGGCGGTGCTCTCGGGCCCGACCTTCGCCGGCGAAGTGGCCCGCGGCCTGCCCTGCGCGGTTACGCTGGCCTGCGCGGAACTGAGCGTCGGCCGGCCCTTGCTCAACGCCCTCGGCAGCCGGCGATTCCGGCCCTACCTGTCCGACGACGTGATCGGCGTCGAGATCGGCGGCGCCGTCAAGAACGTCATCGCGATCGCCTGCGGCATCGTGATCGGCCGAGGACTCGGCGAGAACGCCCGCGCCGCGCTGATCACCCGGGGGTTCGCCGAGGTGGTGCGCCTCACCCGCGCCAAGGGCGGCCGCCCGGAGACCGCCATGGGGCTTTCGGGGCTGGGCGACCTGACCCTGACCTGCTGCGGCGCGCAGTCGCGCAACTATTCCCTCGGCGTGGCGTTGGGAGAGGGGCGGGCGCTGGGCGACGTGCTGGCCGAGCGGCACACGGTGGCCGAGGGGGTCTTCACCGCCGAGGCGGTTGCGGCCCTGGCGCGCGGCCTCGGCGTGGAGACGCCGATCTGCGACGCCGTCCATGCGGTGCTGAACCGCGGCGCCGATCTCGGCGAGACCATCGCCGGCCTGTTGGCGCGGCCGTTCCGCAGCGAGCGGGCCTGACCGCCAGGCCGGCCGCGACCGGCGCCGGGGCACGGCGCGCGCGCAAAACCGAATCAAGCGGAGGTGACAGCCATGGAAGACCATACCTATAAGATCATTCAGCTCGCCGGGTCGTCGACGGACTCGATCGAGGACGCCATAAAGAACGCGATATCGCGGGCCTCCCAGACCCTGCACAATCTGCGCTGGTTCGAGGTCACCGAAACCCGCGGCCATATCGCCGGCGGCGAGGTGGAGCACTTTCAGGTGGTGCTGAAGGTCGGCTTCTCGCTGGACGACGACGCGGCCGCGTGAGCCGCCTCAGGCCGTGAAGGCCTGAAAGTCGGTCGTCGCGTCCTCGATCGCGGCCTCATAGAGCTTGGCGCCATCCTCGGCCTTGGCGAGCGCCGGGTTGGAGCCGATCCGGCCGTCCGGGAAGCGGCGGCGGTAGTCCTCGGCGTCGTAGATCGGCCCGTTGGGCGC
>JAWWCG010000692.1:0-2430 GCA_033720555.1 Kiloniellales bacterium
GCGGCGTCTCCGGCGTGCAGGCCTTGCCGAACACCTTGCAGTCCCAGGGCTTGATGACGCCCTTCAGGACCTCGCCGCACTGGCACGACTTGGGATCGGCGATCTTGATCGCCGGCACGTGGAACTTGCGCTCCGCGTCGTAGCGCGCGTAGGCGTCGCGGATGCGGACGCCGGAATGGTCGATCGAGCCCAGGCCGCGCCATTCAAAGAACTCGCGCAGCTCGAACACCTCGGCGATCGCCTGGAGCGCCTGGGCGTTGCCGGGCGCCGGCACGATGCGGTCGTACTGGTTCTCGATCTCGGCGCGGCCCTCGGCGATCTGCTTCAGCACCATCCAGACCGAATGCAGGATGTCGAGGGGCTCGAAGCCGGCGATCACCAGGGGCTTTCCATAGTGCTCGGCGATGAAGCGGTACGGCCGGTCGCCGATCACCATGCTGACGTGGCCGGGCCCGAGAAAGCCGTCGAGCTGCATATCCGGCGAATCGAGGATCGCCTTGATGGTCGGGATGATGGTGATGTGGTTGCAGAACAGCGAGAAGTTGGCGACGCCCTCGGCCTCGGCCTGGAGGACCGTGAGCGCGGTGCTGGGCATGGTGGTCTCGAAGCCGAGGCCGAAGAACACGACCTCGCGCCCGGGGTTGTCGCGGGCGAGCCGCAGGGCGTCCAGCGGCGAATAGACCATGCGCACGTCGGCGCCCTCGGCCTTGGCCTGCAGCAGGCTCTTCTTCGAGCCGGGCACCCGCATGGCGTCGCCGAAGGTGGCGAAGATCACCCCCGGCGTCTCGGCCAGGGCGACGCAGTCGTCGACCCGGCCCATGGGCAGAACGCAGACCGGACAGCCGGGGCCGTGCACCAGCTCGATCTCTTTGGGCAGCATGGTCTCGATGCCGTACTTGAAGATCGAATGGGTGTGGCCGCCGCAGACTTCCATGAGATAGAGCGGCCGCGTCCGGCAAAGCTCGATGCGTTCGATCAGGCCCTCGATCTCGCGCAGCAGGATCTTCGCCTTGGTCGGGTCGCGGAACTCGTCGACGTACTTCATGCCGGCGGATCCTCCCCGGCGCCGGGTCCGGCCGGCGCCACGCCGCCGCGTTCGTCGGCCAGCAGCGTGTGAACCAGGTCCCACAGGATGTGATAGGCGGCGACGTGGCATTCCTGGATCCGGTGGATGCTGTCGGTCGCCACCACCAGCAGGTGGTCGAGGCCAGCCTCGGCCATGGCGCCGCCGTCCATGCCGGCGAAGCCGACGGTCTTGAGGCCCATGGCCTTGGCCTTGGCGAAGGCGCGGATCAGGTTGTCGGAGTTGCCGCTGGTGGACAGGCCGAGCAGGCAATCGCCCGGCTGGCCGAGCGCGATCACCTGGCGCACGAAGACATGGCCGGGGCCGACGTCGTTGCCGACCGCCGTCAGCATGGCCACGTCGCTCGCCAGGTTGATCGCGGTGAGCGCCGGCCGCCCCGCGGTCACCGGATGCAGGAACTCGACCGCCACGTGGGCGGCGTCGCAGCTCGAGCCGCCGTTGCCCATGGTGAGCAGCTTGCCGTTGCCCCGGAACACCTCGGCCAGCGTGCGCGCCGCCTCGACCAGGGCCTGACCGTTCGCGGCGAAGAAGTCTTCGGCGACCGCCAGGTGGTCGGCCGCCTTGAGGCGCAGCGAGTCCCGCAGCGCCGCATCGACCGCGCGCGGGTCCTGCCGCTTGCCATAGAGAAACGGGTAGAGGTTCGCGAGCTGGCCGCTGTCCGTCATCGCCCGTCCTTCACGATCCGCTCGCGCTCCCGCGCATCGCCGCGAGCTGCTCCTGCACCTCGCCCAGTTCCGCCAGGATCTTCAGCGTCTCGGCGGCCTCCTGCTCGTTGATCCGGCTCATGGCGAAGCCGACGTGGACCAGCACCCAGTCGCCGACGCAGTCGGGCACGGGATGCCTGTCGTCGACGATGCAGGCGATGTTGACCTCGCGCTTCACGCCGCTCACGTCGACCAGCGCCAGCTTCCTCTGCGCGTCGGTGATCTCGACGATCTGTCCCGGAATGCCAAGGCACATGGTCCGCTCTCCTGGGCTGTCATGAGCTGCGCTGCGGCGACCGCGGCTTGGCCGAGCGCGAGGCCGCCGTCGTTGGCCGGCACCGCGGCGTGGCCGAGCACCCGGAACCCCGCGGCCTCGAGCCGGCGCGCCACCTCCTCGAACAGCAGCTTGTTTTGGAAGCAGCCGCCGGTCAGCGCGACGGTGTCGGTCGCGCGCGCCCCGTCCGCCCCTTCAGCCTCGGCCACCTTGGCTACCATGGCCGCGACGGCGCGCGCCAGGCCCTTGTGGAAGCGCGCGGCCATCACCGGCTTGGGGGTGTCGAGGTACAGTTCGCCGAGCAGGGCCTGCCACATCATCAGGGGCTCGACGTAGGGCAGGCCGGAGCCCTTGAGGTTGGGAATGCC
>JAWWCG010000693.1:0-2426 GCA_033720555.1 Kiloniellales bacterium
ACCATGCGCATGGCCCGGCCCGGCGAGGAGATCCTGGCCCTCGACGGCAAGACCTACGCGCTGGACCCCGACATGGTGGTGATCGCCGACGAGACCGGGTCCCACGGCACGCCCGTGGGGATCGGCGGCGTCATGGGCGGCGAGCTCTCCGGCTGCACCGAGGCCACGACCGAGGTGTTTCTAGAGGTGGCGCTGTTCGACCCGGTGCGGGTCGCCGCCACCGGCCGCAAGCTCGGCATTCTCTCCGACGCGCGCTACCGTTTCGAGCGCGGCCTCGACCCGGAAAGCGCCGATTGGGGCGTCGCCGTGGCGGCCAAGCTGATCGCCGAGCTGTGCGGCGGCGAGGCGAGCGAGACCACCGCGGCCGGGGAGATTCCGCGCCAACGCCGCACCGTCGACTTCCGGCCCGGCCGGGTCGAGAGCCTCGGCGGCTGCGCGGTGCCGGAGCCGGAGCAGCGGCGCATCCTCGCGGACCTGGGCTTCGACGTCGCCGACGGCGCGGGCGCGCCCTGGCGAGTCGAGGTGCCGCTGTGGCGGCCCGACGTGGAGGGCGAGGCCTGCCTGGTGGAGGAGGTGCTGCGCCTTCACGGCTACGACCACCTGCCCATGTCGCCCACCGTGCTCGACACCAACCTGCCGTTGCCGGCCTTGAGCCCACGCCAGCGCCACGAGGCCGCCGCCCGCACGGCGCTCGCCTGGCGCGGCATGCACGAGACCGTCACCTTCTCCTTCCTCGACGCCGGCGCGGCCGCCCTGTTCGGCGAGACGCCCGACGGCCTGCGCCTCGCCAATCCGATCAGCGTCGAGCTGGAGGTGATGCGCCCCTCGGTGCTGCCCAACCTGATCGCCGCGGCGGCGCGCAACGCCGACCGCGGCTTCCCGGACTGCGCGCTTTTCGAGGTCGGCCCGGAGTACCGCGACGACACGCCCGAGGGCCAGGTCCAGGTGGCCGCCGGCCTGCGCAGCGGGGCGAGTGGCCCGCGCCACTGGGCGGAGGCGCCGCGGCCGGTCGACGCCTTCGACGCCAAGGGCGACGCCCTGGCGGTGCTCGAGGCCTGCGGCGCGCCGACCGCCAACCTGCAGGCGAGCGCCGACGCGCCGGCCTGGTATCATCCCGGCCGCTCCGGCGCGCTGCGCCTCGGCCCCAACGTGCTCGCCTGGTTCGGCGAGGTCCACCCGCGGGTGCTGCGCCGCCTCGGCCTCAAGGGGCCGGCCGCCGCCTTCGAGGTCTTTCTCGAGCGGGTGCCGGCGCCGCGCGCCGGCAAGGCGGGGGCCAAGGCCGCAAGCGGCAAGGCGAAGCCGCCGCTGATCCTGTCGCCGTTCCAGCCGGTGGTCCGCGACTTCGCCTTCGTGGTCGACGAGACGGTGAGCGCCGACGCCGTCCTGCGCGCGGCCGCAGGCGCCGACAAGGCGCTGATCAGCGAGGTCTCGCTGTTCGACGTCTATCGCGGCAAGGGCGTCGCGGCGGACAAGAAGTCACTCGCCATCGCCGTCACCCTGCAGCCGACGGAAAAGACCCTGACCGACCCGGAGATCGAGGCGGTCTCCCAGAAGATCGTCGACAAGGTGGCGAAGGCGACCGGCGGTCAGCTCAGGACCTAAAGCGCGTCGACCCGCACGCCCGGCCAGACGGCCGGCCAGCGCTTGGTCGCCATGCGCCGCCGGTAGGCGGCGATCCGGTCCGGGCGCGCGCGGGCGTGGGGGGTCGGGCGGACCCTGAGATCGAAGAGGTCGGCCAGGCCGAAGGGCGCCAGGACCTCCGGCGCGCCGTCGCCGGTCAGGCGGGCGGCCACGGCGGTCGGCGTCTCCAGCCAGTGGACGAGGGCGTCCTCGCTATCGCGATAGGGCGGGTCGCCGTTGCCCGCGTGCATGCGGGCCTGGTTGCGGGCCGACCAGGCCGCGGCCGGCAGGCGCCGCGCCAGGGCGGTCTCGATCTCGCGCTCCCGCGCCGCGTCCGGGGCCGGGTCGAAGAAGATCACGTCGACGTCGGCGAGCGGCGTCGGCCGGGCGAAGCCGTGCAGCCGGTCCCATGCCAGAGCGCGCAGGAAACCGGCGCCGATCCAGCAATCGGGCAGGCCGAGCGCCGCCACCGCCTCGAGGCAGGCCAGGCGCCACGGATCGGCCGCCAGCCAGGCGCGCAGCCGGGCCTCGCGGTCGTCGTTGGCGCGATTCTCGGCTGGTTTCATGATCTCCACCATCGTGGCATGGGTGCGCGCGCGAGGACAGGCCTGCCGGCCGTGCCTAGAGCAGTACCCGATCAGATTGAACCACGCTGACGGTGCGATTTTGACCGGACGTTAGGAGCGAGGACGATGGACATGCCGACGCATATTCGAGGACGAGCGACGCGACGTCCGGTCTAAAGCGCCCGTCCCTCAAGGGTTGGCCTGGGCTGGCGCTCCGCGTCGTTGCGCGGCTCGCCCGAT
>JAWWCG010000694.1:0-2414 GCA_033720555.1 Kiloniellales bacterium
GGGCGGCATGGATGCCGACGCACTCGGCCGAGCAGTGATCGACGGCGACGAAGATCGAGGCCTGGCCCTCGCCGGTCAGGGTCGAGGTCAGATCGCTGCCCCACATCAGGTCGACCCGCTCGGTTCGGATCGTGCCGTCGTGCGCCTTCGGGCCATGGGGACGGCCGACCCGACCCGGCGCCTGCAGCCCATGCTCCCGGGTCAGGCGCAGGACGCGGCGCTTGGCGGTGCGGATGTTGGCGAACCGCAGCCGCGCCCAGATCTTCCGGTACCCTTCGCCGTGGAACGGGTCTCGGGCGAGCAGGTCGCGGATCGCGTCGACCAGATCGTCGTCCGGCATCGGCCCGATCGGACCCGGGCGCCGACAAGCGGTGGCCGGAGTCCGATGGCGGTAGATGGTGGCGCGGGCAACCCGCCAAAGGCGACTGACCAGGGCGATGCCATAGGATCGGTTTGCGGAGGGCGAGACCACACGGCTCATCGCCTCGACCTCCGCCGTGCCAAAGGGCGGTGCGTCTCCAGCCGGTCGATCTTGGCGTCGAGCAGCCCGTTCGCCATCGTCAGTTCGCCGACCTTGGCCTTGAGGCGGCCGATCTCGACATCGCGGCCGTCGGCCGGCCGGGTCTTGAGCGCGGCCTCGCCCGCGGCCAGGAAGGCGTCCCGCCAGGCGGTGAGCTCGGCCGCAGTGACGCCCAGCTCTCGCGACAGCAGCTCAAGGTCCTCGCCGCGCAGCAGCCGCAGCACGGCGCCCTGCTTGCGCCTGGCCGACATCCGCCGGCGGTTCCGCCAATCGCTCCCCGCCGGCGCTGGCCCGGCAAGCTTCGCACCAAGCTCCCTGCCTCGCCAGCGTGTCGGGCGCGCTCCTCCGGCCTGCATCGGTCTACAGAAATGAGACACCGCGTTGGTCTCAGGCGGCCTCGGCGAGGCCGAGTTGGTCGGCACGGACCTGGGCCGGCGCTCGGTAGTCATAGCGCTCGAGGATCCAGGTTCGGTTGTAGGTGTCCTTGAAGTCGTGGAGCGCCAGGCGCAACTCCTCGATGGTTTCGAAGCGGCGGACCCACAAGAGATTTTCCTTCAGCGTCCGGATAAAACGCTCGGCGCAGCCGTTGCCCTCGGGCTCGCGGACGAAGGCGGGCGAACGCTCGATGCCGAGGAAGACGAGCTCGCGCTGGAAGTCGTCGGCGACAAACTGACTGCCGTGGTCGTGACGGAGCGCGAGGCCGGCAGCTATGCCTCTGGCGAAGCCGCCGAAGCAGGCGCGGACACCCTGCCGGATCGGCTCGAGCGCTTCAAAGCGCGTCGCCCGCCGGGCGGCATGGATGCCGATGCACTCGGCCGAACAATGATCGACCGTGACGAAGATCGAGGCTTGGCCTTCGCCGGTCATGGTCGATGTCAGATCGCTGCCCCACATCAGGTCGACCCGCTCGGTGCGGATGGTGCCGTCGTGAGCCCGTGGGCCGCGCGGGCGACCGACCCGCCCCGGCGCCTGCATCCCGTGCTCGCAGGTGAGGCGCAGGACGCGACGCTTGGAAGTGCGGATCCCGGCGAAGCGCAGCCGCGCCCAGATCTTCCGGTACCCCTCGCCGTGGAACGGGCCCCGGGCGAGCAGCCCCTGAATCGCGTCGACCAACTCCGCGTCGGGCATCGGCCCGATGGGGCCCGGGCGCCGGCAAGCGGTGGCCGGCGCCCGGTGGCGGGAGACGGTGGCGCGGGCAACCCGCCACAGTCGACTGACCAGGGCGATGCCATAGGGTCGGCTCGTGGAGGGCGAGACCTCGCAGCTCATGGCCTCGACCTCCGCCGTGCCAAAGGGCGATGCGTCTCCAGGCGGTCGATCTTGGCGTCGAGCAGCTCGTTGGCCATGGTGAGCTCGCCGACCTTCGCCTTCAGTCGGCCGATCTCGACGTCCCGTCCATCCGCCGGGCGGGTCTTGAGCGCGGCCTCACCCGCAGCCAGGAAAGCGTCCCGCCAGGCGGACAGCTCGGCCGCCGTGACGCCAAGCTCGCGCGAGAGCAGCTCCAGATCCTCCCCGCGCAGCAGCCGCAGCACGGCGTTCTGCTTGCGCCTGGCCGACATCCGCCGGCGGTTCCGCCAATCGCTTCCCGCCGGCGCTGGCCCATCGTCGCCAGCGTGATGGGCGCGCTCCTCCGGGCCAGCGCTCCGCACCTTCCTCTCCGTCATCGTCATCCTCCCTGCACCTCTTCAAAAAGCACAAGGCGATGTCTCACTGAACTGTAGGGCGCGGGATCCCTAACCTACCGACCGCGGCATGCGGGCCCCGGCGCCGCCATTTTGAGAGGAATCAGTCAGCATGCTTGAGAGCTTCGGTCCCACCGCCCTCCTCATAGCGCTTGTGCTCGTCACCCTTGCCTGCGCCCTATTGTTTCTCTTCGTTTTTCCATCTCCCACCA